>NZ_WWKH01000355.1:0-11667 GCF_009865595.1 Streptomyces sp. SID1328
TCTTCCAAACTAGCTACGCGGGTTCGATTCCCGTCGCCCGCTCCACACGACTCAGGGGCCCGGCTGCCGTCACGGCGGCGCCGGGCCCCTGAGTCGTTCGCGCGGCCTCAGAAGCTGATGGAGTTGACCATCTCCGCTATCGAGTTGAGGAAGCGGCTGATGGAGGGCGCCATCCCGGTGGAGGCGAGGAAGAAGCCGAAGAGGATGGCCACGATGGCCGGGCCGGCCTTGATGTTCCCTCCTCGCATCAACACCACCAGGATGATCGCCAACAGCAGCACCACGGACAGTGAAATGGCCACAACTGATCACACCCTCGGTCGGTTCGCTCTCCCGGCCTGGAGGCACCGTGCAGCACACCTCCGCCAGAACCATCGTGCCACCAACCAGCCCTCTGTATGCGGCCAGTGACACATCGTCGGCCGGCCGTTCCGGCGCGGGGCATGCGCCGCGCGCCAATTACCCTCCCGACCAGGGGTGATGGGGACGGTAATTGCCCAACATCATTTCCATACCCACACATCGCCGTGCAGGCCGTCGGGGCGGGTAATTCGAATTGAGCCGGGGCCGGTCGACATGACCCAATTAGGATGGATGAATCGGGACATCGAGGGGCAAAGAAACGGCCCTATTGTGCCCGTCATCACCGTGGCCCCGCAGGCAAGTTGTGCGATTTACCGGGTACCCGAAGCCGATAAACGTGAATGACCTCGATGGTTTTACGGACTCACACACGCGAGGCTAGGGTGCCTGAGATGTTCGACGCCTCCCCGTCCCCCGGTCAGACCCGCGAGCCGGCGCCCCCGGCTGCCCAGCCGGTGCCGGAGAGATCCGCGAAGCGGCGCGACTCGTTCTTCGACAACGCCAAGTACCTGGCGATCGTGCTGGTGGCGATGGGGCACTCGTGGGAGGCGCTGTACGCGGACAACCGCATCCTGCGGTCGCTGTACATATTCGTGTACACCTTCCACATGCCGGCGTTCGTCATCATCTCCGGCTACTTCTCGCGCAGTTTCGACATGCGCCGGGACCGGTTGAAGCGGCTGATCACCGGTGTCGCCGTGCCGTACGTCGTCTTCGAGACGGCCTACTCCCTCTTCCGCGACCACTTCGGCCAGGACGGCGAGAGGGGGATCACCCTGCTCGACCCGTACTTCCTGTCCTGGTTCCTGGCGGCGCTGTTCGTATGGCGGCTGACGACCCCGCTGTGGAAGGTGGTGCGGTGGCCGCTGCCGCTCGCCCTGGCGATCGCCATGCTGGCGACCGTCTCCCCCGCGATCAGCAACGACCTGGACTTCCAGCGCCTGTTGCAGTTCCTGCCCTGCTTCGTGCTGGGGCTGTGCCTGAAGCCCGAGCACTTCCGGATGGTGCGGACGCGGGCGATGCGCGTCGCCTCGGTGCCGGTCGTCGCGGGTGCGCTGGCCGCCGCGTGGCTCGTGGTGCCGCACATCGACTTCGGCTGGTTCTACCGCCGGGACGCCGCCCAGGAGATGGGCGCCCCGTGGTGGACCGGCCCGCTGATGACCCTGGCCCTGTTCGCCTGCTCGGTGGTGCTGACGGCCTGCTTCCTGGCCTGGGTGCCGGGGCGCCGGATGTGGTTCACCTCGCTGGGCGCGGGCACGATCTGCGGCTATCTGCTGCACGGCTTCGTCCTCAAGTACACCCGCTGGGAGGGCTGGTACGACGCCCACTGGCTGCACAGCCCGCTCGGCGCGCTGCTGGTGACCTCCTTCGCGGTCACCGTCGTCACCCTGCTCTGCACGGCTCCGGTACGCCGGGTGTTCCGGTGCGTGATGGAGCCGAAGATGGAGTGGGCGTTCAGGCAGGACCCCGCCCAGCAGGCGCGGGAACGTCAGCACGGCGGGCCGAAGCAGCCCGTACGGGAGAAGGCGAGCGTGTAGCGCCCTTCCCCTACTCCCCTTCCGGCCGGCCGAGAAGCGCGCGCATCCGCGTGTACTTCTCGGCCAGTCGCGTGCGGGTCGGCTCGTCCAGGACCGCGAGGCGGGCCGGGTCGGCGTTGTGGGCGAGGTCGGCGTGCTTGACCAGGGCGGCGCCCGGCGTGGCGAGGATGCGGCGGGCGTACTCCTCGGGCGGCTCGCCGGGGCGTTTGGTGAGGGCGAGCACGATGGCCTTGGTGCGCGGGGTGAGGGCGGCGCCGTCGAGCCACTCCTCGCTGAGCGCGTCGTCCTCGACGGCGTCGTGCAGCCAGGCCGCCGCGATCTGCTCCTCGTCGCCCCCGCGTACCCGCACCCCCTCGGCGACGGCCGCCAGATGTTCGGCGTACGGGCGGCCCGCCTTGTCGGTCTGGCCGGCGTGGGCGCGGCGGGCGAGGTCCTCGACCAGGGCCAGGGTGAGCGGAGTCATCGGCCCAGTCTCGCACCGGGGTTCAGCGGACGGGCGCGGATGACTCGCGGCAGATCAGCAGCAGCGCGCGGTCGTCGTTGACGTCCTTGGCGACGGCCTCGATGAGGTGCCAGGCGGCGCCGTGGAAGCCGCCGGCGACATAGCGGTCGGCCTCACCGGTGAGGCGGTCGATGCCCTCGGCGATGTCCCGGTCGGAGGCTTCCACCAGCCCGTCGGTGAAGAGCATCAGGACGTCTCCGGGTCTCAGGGTGCCCTTCGTGGAGTCGAACTGCCCCCCGTCGTACACGCCCAGGAGCGGGCCCTCGGTGGCCTTCTCCTCCCAGCGGCCGGTGCCCGCGCTGAGCTGGAGGCCCGGCGGGTGGCCCGCGGAGTACAGCTCGTAGTCGCCGGAGTCGAGGTCGAGCACCAGGTGGATGGAGGTGGCGAAGCCCTCGTCCCAGTCCTGGCGGAGCAGATAGCCGTTGGCGG
This sequence comes from Streptomyces sp. SID1328, assembly GCF_009865595.1. NCBI lineage: Bacteria > Bacillati > Actinomycetota > Actinomycetes > Kitasatosporales > Streptomycetaceae > Streptomyces > Streptomyces sp. SID1328. The sequence goes on from NZ_WWKH01000355.1 coordinate 2,833, forward strand.
CGGGCAGGAAGGAGTGCGGGGGCAGCGAGCCGAGCAGGCCGCCGAAGGCGCCGGACAGCAGCAGGGCACGGGAACCGGCGTCCATGCCCTTGCCGGAGACGTCGGTGAGGACGACCTCCAGGGTGCGGCCGCCGTTGGTGCGGGCGGCGACGACGAAGTCACCGGAGAAGGACTGGCCGCCCGCCGGGCGCAGCGCCATCTCCTGGTGCCAGCCTCTCGGCAGCTTGGGCAACTCGCTCTGGGCGCGGATGCGTTCGCGGAGGTCGAAGAGCATGGTGCCGCCGCGCCGCCAGGGCACGCCGACCCGGCTGCGGAACTGCGCGGTCAGCAGCCCGAAGAACCCGCAGGCGGCGACGACCAGCACGATGCCGGGGGTGACCCTGGAGGGTCCCTCGGTGTACGGGCCGAGCCGCACCGACTCCACGATGAGGGCGGCGGCGGCCGTGGCGTACAGCCCGAGCAGGCTGGCGGGGCGCAGCACCAGGCCGCCCGCGACGATCGGGATGACCAGGGTGGCCGGGGAGCACCAGACGGAGTTGGCCAGTGTGAGGGCCATGAGCGCGGGAATGGTGAGGAGCAGGCCGACCAGGGCGATCCAGTCGGGGCCGTCGCCGCGGAAGTAGTCGACCGCGCTTCTGCGCAGCGCGACGCGGACCCGGTGCCACTGCATCTTCCACCGGGCCGTGAACGTCTCGGCCTTCGCGCGCCGTTCTCGTCCTGCTGCCATCAGTTCGGGACCCTATCCATCCAGCCGGCCGCATGGCACGGGAGGTCCCACTTGTCCCCCGTGCGGGGCTCACTTCGCGTTTCGACCACGCGGTCCGACTACACAGTGAACGGCACGTGAGGCCATCCGCGCTGCCACCCGGCGGAAATTCCCCGCCCTCCCGGGCGGCGGGCTGCGCTTCCTGGCAGGACATAACGGGGCGCACGACCGGTTCACGGATGCGCACGGGGCGCACGAGGTCAGCGGAGCTGGCAGGCGGGGCACCAGAAGAGGTTGCGGGCGGCGAGCCCGGCGGTGCGGATCTCGGTGCCGCAGAGGTGACAGGGCAGGGTGGCCCGACGGTAGACGTAGACCTCGCCGCCGTGATCGTCGACGCGGGGCGGGCGGCCCATCGCCTCGGGGGTGTGCTCGGGGCGGACGGTGTCGATGCGGTTGAGGCGTACGCCCTCGCCCATCAGGGCCACCAGGTCGGCCCAGATCGCGTCCCACTCGGCCCTGCCGAGGTCGCGGCCGGCGCGGTAGGGGTCGATGCCGTGCCGGAAGAGGACCTCGGCGCGGTAGACGTTGCCGACGCCCGCGATGACCTTCTGGTCCATCAGCAGGGCGGCGATCGAGGTGCGGCTGCGCGTGATCCGCTCCCAGGCGGCGGCCGGGTCGGCGTCGGGGCGCAGCGGGTCGGGGCCGAGGCGGGCGTGGACGGCCCTCTTCTCGCTGTCGGTGATCAGCGCGCAGGTGGCCGGGCCGCGCAGGTCGGCGTACGCGGTGTCGTGGGCGAGGCGGAGCCGGACGGTGTCGGCCGGCGGGGGCGCCGGGGCCGGGCCGAAGGCGACCTTGCCGAAGAGGCCGAGGTGGATGTGGACCCAGTCGCTGTCGCGGAAGCCGAGGAAGAGGTGCTTGCCGTGGGCGTCGGTGGTGGTCAGCCCGGCGCCGGTCAGCAGCTCGGCGGCGTCGGTGAACTTGCCCTGGGGGCTGGTCACCAGCGGGGCGGTGCCGGCGAAGCGTTCGGCGTAGTCCCGCGCCAGCCGGTGGATCGTGTGCCCTTCTGGCACGGCCGGGCGTCCTTCCTGGGTCTGCGAGAGCCCCCGCCGCGTTCCGGGCGGCGGGGGCGGTACCGCGTTACTGCTGGGGGTGGTGCGCCGGGATGGGCGGGAGGTCGCCGGTGTTCTCGTACTCCGTGAGCATGTCGATGCGGCGGACGTGGCGCTCTTCGCCGGAGAACGGGGTGCCCAGGAAGATCTCGACGAACTTGGTCGCCTCGTCCTCGGTGTGCTGCCGGGCGCCGACGGCGATGACGTTGGCGTCGTTGTGCTCGCGGCCGAGCGCGGCGGTCTCCTCGCTCCAGGCGAGGGCGGCGCGCACCCCCTTCACCTTGTTGGCGGCGATCTGCTCGCCGTTGCCGGAGCCGCCGATCACGATGCCGAGGGAGCCGGGGTCCGCGACGGTGCGCTCGGCGGCCCGGAGGCAGAAGGGCGGGTAGTCGTCCTGGGCGTCGTAGATGTGCGGCCCGCAGTCGACGGGCTCGTGCCCCGCCGCCTTCAGCCACTCGACGAGGTGGTTCTTGAGTTCGTAGCCCGCATGGTCGGAGCCGAGATACACGCGCATGCACCGAGTGTGTCACGCCCGATTCCGGGCAGCAGCTCCGGGTTCGATCGGGGATATGTGAGACGGGCCATAGAACCTCAAGCGAACCTCAGGTAACAATCCGGATTCAGAGGTTCCCGAATTGGTTCCCCTCAGATTCACTGGACCGCCTCGTACACCGCTCGTGCGAGGCCCCGTACGACGACGTACGACTTTCTCGCCGTCCGTACGGGAACCGCTCCACCTGGCGCAAAGGAATTCCGTCCATGTCCCATGGTTCCGGGCTGCAAGCAGGTCTCAAGAACCGTCACCTTTCGATGATCGCCATCGGTGGTGTGATCGGTGCCGGCCTTTTCGTCGGCTCCAGTACGGGTATCGCCACGGCGGGCCCCGGCATCCTGCTGTCCTACGCCCTCGTCGGCACGCTCGTCGTCCTCGTGATGCGGATGCTGGGCGAGATGTCCGCGGCCAACCCGACCTCCGGGTCCTTCTCCGCGCACGCCGACCGTGCGCTCGGCCGCTGGGCCGGGTTCTCCATCGGCTGGCTGTACTGGTTCTTCTGGGTCGTGGTGCTCGCCGTCGAGGCGACGGCCGGTGCGAAGATCCTGGAGGGCTGGATACCGGCCGTCCCGCAGTGGGGCTGGGCGCTGATCGTCATGCTGGTGCTCACGGCGACCAACCTGGTCTCGGTGGGCTCCTACGGTGAGTTCGAGTTCTGGTTCGCCGGGATCAAGGTCGTCGCGATCGGCGCGTTCATCGTGGTCGGCGTGCTGGCGATCTTCGGTGTGCTGCCGGGTGTCCACAGCGACAAGGCGGGCCTGTCCAACCTCACCGCGCACGGGGGCTTCCTGCCGCACGGGCCGGGCGCGATCCTCACCGGTGTGCTGCTGGTCGTCTTCTCCTTCATGGGCAGCGAGATCGCCACGCTGGCGGCCGGTGAGTCGGAGAACCCGCAGCGTGCGGTCACCAAGTCGACCAACAGCATCATCTGGCGCATCGCGGTGTTCTACCTGGGCTCGATCCTCGTCGTGGTCTCGCTGCTGCCGTGGAACGACCCGTCGATCAAGACCGACGGTTCCTACGTCGCCGCGCTGAACTCGCTGGGTATCGCGCACGCCGGTGAGATCATGAACTTCATCGTGCTGACCTCGGTGCTGTCCTGCCTGAACTCGGGCCTGTACACCGCGTCCCGCATGGCGTTCTCGCTCGGTGAGCGGGGGGACGCGCCCAAGGCGTTCGCGAAGACCAACTCCCGCGGTGTGCCGATGGCCGCGATCCTGGCCTCGGTGCTGTTCGGCTTCGTCGCGGTGTTCTTCAACTACAAGTTCCCCGACTCGGTCTTCCTCTTCCTGGTCAACTCCAGCGGCGCGGTCGCGCTGTTCGTGTGGCTGGTCATCTGCTTCTCGCAGCTCCGGATGCGGAAGATCATCCAGCGGGAGGCGCCGGAGAAGCTCGTCGTCAAGATGTGGCTCTACCCGTACCTCACCTGGGCCACGGCCGCCCTCATCGTCTTCGTCCTCGGCTACATGCTGACCGACACGGAACACGACGGCCGCGAAACGGTCCTGCTGTCCCTGATGGTGGCTGCCGTCGTCCTGATCATCGCCTTCGTCAAGCAGTCGCTGACGGCGAAGAAGACCCAGCCGGAGATCCCGGCGACGGAGGACCCGGAGAAGGTCCCGACCGTCTGACACCCGCCCGCCGAAGCCCGGTGCCCCGAGGAGACCCCCTCGCGGCACCGGGCTTCGCCGCGTCGCCCTCTACCCTTCCGGCATGGTGACGCGGCGATTCGTCGGTGTAGGAGGGGTACGGCTCGCCTACCGGGTGTGGGGGCCGCCGGAGGGTCCGCCGCTGGTGCTCGCCGTCCGCCGGCAGATCGACACCCCGCCCGCCGCCTGGGCGGCGGCGCTCGGTGGCATCACCGCCCGGACCCTGATCCTGGCCGGCGGCCCCCGGAGCCACGTCCCCCGGGAGAGCGTCACCGAGTTGGCCCGCCTGATCCCGGACGCCCGGCTGCGCACGATCCCCGTGGGCCATCTGATCCACCGGGAGGCACCAGAGGCGTTCACGGCAGTGGTGACGGAGTTTCCGGGCGGCCCGTCCGCCGGTCGGTAGCGGGGCGAGGGATCGGCCGGCAACGGCGAAGGCCCGCCTCCTCTCTTCGTGGAGGAGGCGGGCCTTGTGCCGTGAGGGTCAGCTCTTGTCCGTCAGCTTCCACGCCGTGGGGAGGACGCCCATGGCCAGCGCCGCCTTCAGGGCGTCGCCGATGAGGAAGGGGGTGAGGCCCGCCGCGATCGCCGCCGTGGCGGACATGTGGGCGGCGAAGGCGAGGTAGGGGACGCCCACCGCGTAGATGATGGCCTCGCCGAGGAGCATCGTGCCGGCCATGCGGAGCGGGGAGCGGTCGGCGCCCCGGCGGGCGAGGGCTCCGACGGCCGCGGCGGCGAGGAGCATGCCGAGGACGTAGCCGAAGGAGACGGAGGTGCCGGAGCCGCCCTGGGCGAACCACGGCACACCGGCGAGGCCCGCGACGGCGTACAGCGCGAGGGCGGCGAAGCCGCGGCGGGCGCCGAGCGTCGTACCGACCAGCAGCGCGGCGAAGGTCTGTCCCGTCACCGGCACCGGCGAACCGGGCACCGGCACCGCGATCTGGGCCGCGAGACCGGTGAGCGCCGCGCCACCGAGCACGAGGGCGGCGTCGCGCACGCGCGAGGAGGGAAGGAGGTCGGCGAGGACGACGCCGGGCCGAGCGGTGACGCTGGCGGTGCTCATGGGGACTCCGCGGGTCTGTGGGCAGGGGCAGGGGACAACACCGTGACGCTATACCGGCCCTCCTGCGCCGATCACCGTCTGTGCTCGACAAAGGCGTGAACAGGGGCTTGGTGGGCTTCGCACAAAGGATGCGGCTTACACCGGAACCGGCGTGACACCGGTCACCGACCCCCCCCCGTCGAACGGTAAACGGACGTAAGCATTCCGTAAGCGGGGTGTCCGCATACCGGACACTCCCCGTACCCTCCGGCCGGCTTCACCCAGACTGGGGGAGTTTTTACCCGCCTACCGCACTGGACGAGCCGCGCCGATGCCCAGCACCACCACGCAAGCGCCCCAGGAGCAGAAGCAGGGCGTCCCGCTCTCCTCGGGCCTCAAACAGCGCCATCTCTCCATGATCGCCCTCGGCGGGGTGATCGGCGCGGGCCTGTTCGTCGGCTCCGGCGCCGGCATCGCCGCGGCGGGCCCCTCCATCGTCGTCGCCTACACCCTCTCCGGCCTGCTGGTCCTGCTGGTGATGCGGATGCTGGGCGAGCTGTCGTCGGCTTATCCCTCCTCCGGTTCGTTCTCCGCGCACGCCGAGCGGGCGATCGGACCGTGGGCCGGGTTCACGGTCGGCTGGTCGTTCTGGGTCATGCAGTGCACGGTGGTCGGTCTGGAGGGCATCGGCGCCGGAAAGATCGTCAGCGGCTGGCTGCCCGGCACCCCGCAGTGGGCCTGGGTCGCGCTGTTCATGCTGATCTTCTGCGGCGCCAACCTGACCGCGGTGAAGAACTTCGGCGAGTTCGAGTTCTGGTTCGCCGCCCTGAAGGTCGCCGCGATCTGCGCGTTCCTGCTGCTGGGCGTGCTGGCCATCGTGGGCGTGCTGCCCGGCACCCACTCCCCCGGCGCCTCCCACCTCACCGACTTCCTGCCCAACGGCGGCGAGGGCCTGGTCCTCGGCCTGCTCGCGTCGGTGTTCGCGTACGGCGGCCTGGAGACGGTCACCATCGCTGCCGCCGAGTCCGAGGACCCGGTGCGGGGCGTGGCGAGCGCGGTGCGCACCACGATGTGGCGGATCGCGCTGTTCTACATCGGCTCGATGGCCGTCGTCGTCACCCTGGTCCCGTGGGACTCGAAGGAGGTCGTGGAGCGCGGCCCGTACGTCGCCGCCCTGGACACCCTCGGCATCCCCGGCGCCGGCCGTGTGATGGACGTCGTGGTGCTGGCCGCCCTGCTCTCCGCGATGAACGCCAACATCTACGGCTCCTCGCGCATGCTGCACTCCCTGGTCCAGCGGGGTCTCGGCCCGAAGGTGCTGGCGAAGGTGTCCGGCGGGGTGCCCCGGATCGCGGTCCTGGTCTCGTCGGTGTTCGGCTTCGGCTGCGTGCTGCTGAGCTACTGGCGCCCGGACGACGTCTTCATGTGGCTGCTGAACATGATCGGCGCGGTCATCCTGGTGGTCTGGATGTTCGTCGGGGCCTCCCAGCTCCTGCTGCGCCGCCGTGCCGAGCGCGCCGGTGACGCGCCGCCCGCCGTACGGATGTGGGCGTTCCCGTGGCTGACCTGGGCCGCGCTGCTGGGCATGGTGGTGATCCTGGTCCTGATGGCCCGGCAGCCCGACACCCGCGTCCAGCTCTGCTCCACCGGCGGCCTGACCCTGGCCCTGGCGGCGGGCGGTTACCTCTGGCAGCGGGGGCGCACCCGCAGCTGAGTCCCCGTGACGAAGGCCCCCACGTGCACGACACGTGGGGGCCTTCTTCGTACCCCCTTGCCCGCGAGCAGCCTTTTGTTGCTAGCGTGTAGTTGCAAGTAAGTTGCAATAAGGCTCGGAGGGGACCCGTCCATGTCCGTCTACACGCTGCCCGAACTGCCCTACGACTACGCCGCGCTCGCGCCCGTCATCAGCCCCGAGATCATCGAGCTGCACCACGACAAGCACCACGCGGCCTATGTGAAGGGCGCCAACGACACCCTGGAGCAGCTCGCCGAGGCGCGGGACAGGGACGCCTGGGGCTCGGTGAACGGCCTGGAGAAGAACCTCGCCTTCCACCTCTCCGGCCACATCCTGCACAGCATCTACTGGCAGAACATGACCGGCCCGAAGGACGGCGGCGGCGAGCCGCTGGAGCAGGACGGCGTGGGCGAGCTGGCGGACGCGATCAAGGAGTCGTTCGGCTCCTTCGCGGCCTTCAAGGCCCAGTTGACCAAGGCGTCGGCCACCACCCAGGGCTCCGGCTGGGGCGTGCTGGCGTACGAGCCGCTGAGCGGCCGGCTGATCGTGGAGCAGGTCTACGACCACCAGGGCAACGTCGGCCAGGGCTCGACGCCGGTGCTGGTCTTCGACGCCTGGGAGCACGCCTTCTACCTGCAGTACAAGAACCAGAAGGTGGACTTCATCGAGGCGATGTGGCAGGTCGTGAACTGGCAGGACGTGGCCCGGCGCTACACGGCGGCCAAGTCCCGCGCGGACGTGCTGCTGCTGACCCCCTGAGGCCCCTCGGAAGTTCCCCGAGCGTCCCGCCTCGTGATCGTCTTCTCAACCTTCACCCGGCGGGCGGATGAAGGAAGCCCCCCGCGAGGACGTGACTCGCGGGGGGCTTCTTCACGCGGGGGCTAGAGGTTGCTGAAGTCCGGGCCGGCCGTGCGGGTGCGCTTCAGCTCGTAGAAGCCCGGCACCGAGGCGACCGCGAGGGTGCCGTCCCACAGCCGGGCCGCCTCCTCGCCCTTGGGGGCCGGGGTGACCACGGGTCCGAAGAAGGCGATCTGCTCGCCGTCCGGGCCGGGGACCGCGATGACCGGGGTGCCCACGTCCTGGCCGACCTTCTCGATGCCCTCCTTGTGGGAGGCGCGCAGCTCGGCGTCGAACTCGAAGTCGGTCTGGTCGAAGTACTCGATCAGATCCGCGGGCAGGCCGACCTCGTCGAGCGCGGCCACGACGGCCTCGCGGCTCGGGCCCTCGCCCTCGTTGTGGATACGGGTGCCGAGCGCGGTGTAGAACGGGCCGAGCACGTCCGCGCCGTGCTTCTGCCAGGCGGCGGTGACCACCCGGACCGGCTGCCACGCCTTGGTGGCGAGCATCTCCCGGTACTCCTCGGGCAGCTCGTCGATGCGGTCCTCGTTGAGGACGGCGAGGCTCATGATGTGCCAGCGCACCTCGATGTCCCGGACCTTCTCCACCTCCAGCACCCAGCGGGAGGTCATCCAGGCCCAGGGGCAGAGCGGATCGAACCAGAAGTCCACCGGGGTCTTGCCCGACGTGGTCGCGGTCTCGGACATGTCTCTCCTCGCAAGAAGGTCTTTCCCAGCGGCAACAGCGCCTTCGGCCGCGCAATTCCCCGATGCCGCCGGTCAGGGCCGCGTGGCAGGATCGTGCCGTTCAGTGCCCCACATCATGCGACCACAAGGGAGTGCCGCCCGTGCCCGGTGAGAATCTGTCCCGTGACGAGGCCCGTGAGCGGGCCGCCCTGCTGTCCGTCGACGGGTACGACGTGGCGCTGGACCTGCGCTCCGCCGTGGGCGAGTCCGACGACGAGCCGCGGACCTTCCGCTCGGTGACCACCGTCCGCTTCCGCTGCGCCGAGCCGGGCGCGACGAGCTTCGCCGACCTGATCGCGCCGAGCGTGACCGCGGTCTCCCTCAACGGCCGCGACCTCGACCCCGGCGAGGTGTTCGACGGCACCCGGATCGCGCTGGAGGACCTGGCCGCCGACAACGAGCTGATCGTGGACGCCCAGTGCGCCTACTCCCGCACCGGCGAGGGCATGCACCGCTTC
>NZ_WWKH01000356.1:0-12142 GCF_009865595.1 Streptomyces sp. SID1328
GGCCGTCCGGCCACGGACCCGCGCGCGCGGGAGGAGGTCGCCGCCGCCTGGGGGCTGGCCGAACTCCCCGCCCGCTACGGCCGTGACACCCAGCAGATCGTGGAGGCCGCCGCCACCGGCGAGCTGTCCGCGCTCCTCGTCGCCGGGGTGGAGGTCGCCGACCTGCCCGACCCGGCACGCGCGCGTGAGGCGCTCGACAGCGTCGGCTTCCTGGTCTCGCTGGAGCTGCGGCCCAGCGAGGTCACCGAGCGCGCCGACGTCGTGCTGCCGGTCGCGGCGGTGGTCGAGAAGACGGGCACCTTCCTCAACTGGGAAGGCCGGGTCCGCTTCTTCGAGGCCGCGCTCAAGCCCGACCAGATGACCCGCCGGCTCGCCCCGGCCGACGCCCGCGTCCTGCAGATGCTGGCCGACGCCATGGACGTCCACCTGGGCCTGCCGGACCTGCGCACCACCCGAGCGGAGATCGACCGGCTCGGCGGCTGGACCGGGGGCACCGCCACCGATCCGGCGCACAGCGGGGCCGTACTGCCCCGCCCGGCCGCCGGGGAGGCCGTGCTCGCCGGGCACCGGCTCCTGCTCGACCTCGGCGTCCTCCAGCAGGGCGACGAGGCGCTGGCCGGCACCCGGCACGCCGCCCACGCGCGCGTGTCCGCGGCGACGGCCGCCGAGGCGGGCGTGAAGGACGGCGACGCGCTCGCCGTCACCGGCCCCGCCGGGACGACCGCGTTCCCGTTGGAGATCACGGAGATGCCCGACCGGGTGGTCTGGCTCCCGCTGGACTCGGCCGGCCGGGGCGTCGCCTCCGACACCGGGGCCCGGCCCGGCTCCCTCGTCCGTATCGGCCCGGCGGTGCACGCCGACGAGGCCCCCAAGGAGGTACGAGGATGAGCCCGTTCCTCGCCGCTGAAGACCTCTCGCTGTTCGGCCGCGACCCGTGGTGGCTGGTGGTCGTCAAGGCGGTGTTCTGCTTCGCGTTCCTGATGCTGACGGTGCTGCTGTCCATCGTCTGGGAGCGCAAGGTCGTCGCCTGGATGCAGCTGCGCATCGGCCCCAACCGGCACGGCCCCTGGGGCATGCTCCAGTCGCTCGCCGACGGCGTGAAGCTGATGCTCAAGGAAGACGTCGTCGTCAAGCGCGCGGACAAGGTGATCTACGTCCTCGCGCCGATCGTCGCCGCCATCCCGGCCTGCATGGCGATCGCGGTCATCCCGTTCGGTCCGGCCGGCAACGAGATCTCGATCTTCGGCCACCGCACCACGATGCAGCTCACCGACCTGCCGATCGCGATGCTGTACATCCTGGCCGTCGCCTCGGTCGGCATCTACGGCATCGTGCTGGCCGGCTGGAGCAGCGGCTCGACCTACCCGCTCCTGGGCGGTCTGCGCTCCTGCGCGCAGATGATCTCGTACGAGATCGCCATGGGCGCCGCGTTCGCCTCGGTGTTCCTCTACTCGGGTTCGATGTCGACCTCCACCATCGTGGAACAGCAGCACGACCGCTGGTACATCCTGCTGCTGCCGGTCTCCTTCATCCTCTACGTGATCACGATGGTGGGCGAGACCAACCGCGCCCCCTTCGACATGCCGGAGTCCGAGGGCGACCTGGTCGGCGGCTTCAACACCGAGTACTCGTCGATCAAGTTCGCGCTGTTCATGCTCGCCGAGTACATGAACATGGTGACGGTGTCGGCGGTGACGGCCACCCTCTTCCTCGGCGGCTGGCGGGCCCCCTGGCCCATCAGCACCTTCTGGGAGGGCGCCAACCACGGCTGGTGGCCGATGCTCTGGTTCGTCATCAAGGTCCAGCTCCTGCTGTTCTTCTTCATCTGGCTGCGCGGCACGCTCCCCCGCGTCCGCTACGACCAGCTCATGAAGCTCGGCTGGAAGGTCCTGATCCCGGTCTCGGTGGTCTGGCTGATGCTGGTGGCGACCGTGCGGGTGCTGCGCAACGAGAACTACGACTTCGCCGACATCGCGCTCTACGTCGGCGGCGGTGTGCTCGCCCTGCTGCTGATCTCCTTCGTCGCCGACATGTTCCGCGACAAGGCCAAGGCCGCCGAACAGCCGGCCCAGCAGCCCGCGTTCGATCCGCTGGCGGGCGGCTTCCCCGTACCGCCGCTGCCCGGACAGCAGTTGCCCGCGGTGCCCAGGCGCCGTCCGCGCCAGGAGCGGGAGCTGATTGTCAGTGGTGGAGTGGACACTGTCAGTGACGGAACTTCGGATGGAAAGGAGGCGTCCGATGGCTGAGGAGCCCAAGGAGACCGCACCCGGTTTCCAGAACCCCGTGGCCGGCTTCGCCGTGACCTTCAAGGCCATGTTCAAGAAGCGGCTGACCGAGCAGTACCCGGAGCAGAAGAAGACCACCGCTCCCCGCTTCCACGGACGGCACCAGCTCAACCGCCATCCGGACGGCCTGGAGAAGTGCGTCGGCTGCGAGCTGTGCGCCTGGGCCTGCCCCGCCGACGCCATCTATGTCGAGGGCGCCGACAACACCGACGAGGAGCGCTACTCGCCGGGTGAGCGGTACGGCCGCGTCTACCAGATCAACTACGCCCGCTGCATCCTGTGCGGCCTGTGCATCGAGGCGTGCCCCACCCGCGCGCTGACGATGACCAACGAGTTCGAGCTGGCGGACTCCAGCCGGGCCAACCTCATCTACACCAAGGAGCAGTTGCTCGCCGGTCTGGACGAGGGCATGGTCGACTCCCCGCACGCGATCTTCCCCGGTACCGACGAACAGGACTACTACCGGGGCCTGGTGACCGAGGCCGCCCCCGGCACGGTCCGCCAAGTGGCCACCTCCAAGGGCGAGAAGCCCGAACCCGAAGAGGAGGTGGAGGCATGAGCACACAGCTCGCCGCTTATACGACCTCCACCGGTGAAGCGGTCCAGTTCTGGATTCTCGGCAGCGTCGCCGTGATCGGCGCCCTGTGCACCGTCCTCATGCGGCGCGCGGTGCACAGCGCGCTCTGTCTCGCCGGGACCATGATCGTCCTGGCGGTGTTCTACCTCGCCAACGGCGCCTATTTCCTGGGGATCGTGCAGATCGTCGTCTACACCGGCGCGATCATGATGCTCTTCCTCTTCGTGGTGATGCTCGTCGGCGTGACGGCCGCGGACTCGCTGAAGGAGACCATCAGGGGCCAGCGCTGGCTGGCCCTGCTCTGCGGGCTCGGCTTCGGCGTCCTGCTGCTGGGCGGCATCGCCAACGCCTCGCTCACCCAGTTCAACGGCACCGGCCAGGCCAACGCCGGCGGCAACGTGGAGGGCCTGGCGACCCTCATCTTCACCAAGTACGTCTTCGCCTTCGAGCTGACCGGCGCCCTGCTGATCACCGCCGCGATCGGCGCCATGGTGCTCACCCACCGCGAGCGCACCGAACGGGCCAAGACCCAGCGCGAGCTGGCGGCCGAGCGGGTCCGCGAGGGCAAGCACGTACCGCCGCTGCCCGCCCCCGGCGTCTACGCCCGGCACAACGCGGTGGACATCGCGGGCCTGCTGCCCGACGGCACCCCCGCCGAGCTGAGCGTCAGCCGCACGCTGCGCGAACGCGGTCAGATCCGGGACGTCTCCGCCCAGGCCCTCGGCGACCTCAAGGCGCTGGAACGGCGCGCGGAGGAACGCCTGGAGCGCACGGAGAACACCCCGGCCACCTTCAAGCGGACGGAGGACGCGGCGCAGTGAACCCCGTCAACTACCTCTATCTCGCGGCCCTGTTGTTCACCATCGGCGCCACCGGCGTGCTGATCCGGCGGAACGCGATCGTGGTGTTCATGTGCGTGGAGCTGATGCTCAACGCCTGCAACCTCGCCTTCGTCACCTTCTCCCGGATGCACGGCAACCTCGACGGCCAGATCATCGCGTTCTTCACGATGGTCGTCGCCGCCGCGGAGGTCGTGGTGGGCCTGGCGATCATCGTGTCGCTGTTCCGCACCCGCCACTCGGCCTCGGTCGACGACGCCAGCCTGATGAAGCTGTAAGGGGTCGGAAGAATCGTGGAGAACCTGATCGCGCTGCTCATCGCGGCGCCCCTGCTCGGAGCCGTCGTGCTCCTGCTCGGCGGCCGGCGTCTCGACGCCGTCGGCCACTGGGTCGGCACCCTGCTGTCGACCGCCTCCTTCGTCATCGGCCTGGTCCTGTTCGCCGGGCTGCTCGGCAAGGACGCCGAACACCGCACCTGGACCCAGCACCTGTGGAGCTGGATCCCGGTCGGCGGCTTCCAGGCCGACGTCACGCTGCGGCTCGACCAGCTGTCGATGACGTTCGTGCTGCTGATCACCGGGGTCGGCTCGCTGATCCACCTCTACTCCATCGGGTACATGGAGCACGACGAGCGGCGCCGCCGCTTCTTCGGCTACCTCAACCTGTTCCTCGCGGCGATGCTCCTGCTGGTCCTCGCCGACAACTACCTGCTGCTGTACGTCGGCTGGGAGGGCGTGGGCCTCGCCTCCTACCTGCTGATCGGCTTCTGGCAGCACAAGCCCAGCGCCGCGACCGCCGCGAAGAAGGCGTTCCTGGTCAACCGGGTCGGCGACATGGGCCTGTCCATCGCCATCATGCTGATGTTCACCACCTTCGGCACCTTCGCCTTCGGCCCGGTGCTGGAGCACGCGGGCGACGCGTCCGAGGGCCGGCTCACCGCGATCGGCCTGATGCTGCTGCTCGCCGCGTGCGGCAAGTCCGCCCAGGTGCCGCTCCAGTCCTGGCTCGGGGACGCGATGGAGGGCCCGACCCCGGTCTCGGCCCTGATCCACGCGGCCACCATGGTCACGGCGGGCGTCTACCTCATCGTCCGCTCCGCCGCGATCTTCAACGGCGCGCCGGACGCGCAGCTCGTGGTCACCGTCGTCGGCGGGGTCACGCTGCTGTTCGGTGCGATCGTCGGTTGCGCCAAGGACGACATCAAGAAGGCGCTGGCCGGCTCGACCATGTCGCAGATCGGCTACATGGTCCTCGCGGCCGGGCTCGGCCCGATCGGGTACGTCTTCGCGATCATGCACCTGGTCACCCACGGCTTCTTCAAGGCCGGGCTGTTCCTCGGCGCCGGTTCGGTGATGCACGGCATGAACGACGAGGTCGACATGCGCAAGTACGGCGGCCTGCGGAAGTACATGCCGATCACCTTCGTCACCTTCGGCCTCGGCTACCTCGCGATCATCGGCTTCCCGGGTCTGTCCGGCTTCTTCTCCAAGGACAAGATCATCGAGGCGGCCTTCGCCAAGGGCGGCACCGAGGGCTGGATTCTGGGCGGGGTGGCCCTGCTGGGCGCGGCGATCACCGCTTTCTACATGACCCGCGTGATGCTGATGACGTTCTTCGGCGAACCCCGCTGGAAGAACCAGCCGACCCGGTCCCCGCAGGCCCCGAGCGCCGAGCCCGCCGCCGAGCACCAGGGCGCGCACGGTGAGCCGCACCCGCACGAGTCCCCGCGGACCATGACGATCCCGATGATCGTGCTGGCCGTCGGCTCGGTGGCCGGCGGTGCCTTCTTCGATGTGGGCGACCGCTTCCTGCACTGGCTCGAGCCGGTCACCGGGCACAGCGAGGGTCACTCCCCGCTGAGCGCGCTCACCGTCACCGGCGCCACCATGGTCTGCCTGGTCGTCGGCGTCGGCCTGGCCTGGGCGCAGTACGGCCGCAAGCCCGTACCCGTACTCGCCCCGCGCGGCTCCGTGCTCACCCGCGCCGCCCGGCGCGACCTGTACCAGGACGACTTCAACCATGTCGTGCTGGTGCGCGGCGGCGAGCATCTGACGCGCTCGCTGGTCTATGTCGACCACACCCTGGTCGACGGTGTCGTCAACGGCTCGGCGGCCGGTTTCGGCGGCCTGTCCGGGCGGCTGCGCCGTGTCCAGAACGGCTTCGCCCGCTCCTACGCGGTCTCGATGTTCGGCGGCGCGGCCCTCCTGGTCGCCGCGACGCTGCTGATGAGGGCGGTCTGATACCGATGTCCTTTCCTCTGCTGACAGCGACAGCCGCGCTCCCGGCGCTCGGTGCGGTGGCCACGGCCGCCGTGCCGGCCCGGCAGCGCACCGCCGCCAAGTGGCTGGCCCTGCTGGTCACCCTGGCCACGCTCGCGCTGGCGATCGTCGTCCTGGTCCGCTTCGACCCGGACGGCGCCCGCTACCAGCTCACCGAGTCCCACTCCTGGATCAGGGACTTCGGGGTGCGCTACGAACTGGGCGTGGACGGCATCGCGGTGGCCCTGATCGGGCTGACCGCGCTGCTGATGCCGTTCATCGTGCTGGCGGGCTGGCACGACGCCGACCCCCTGGAGACGGGCAGCAGGCGGTGGCGGCCCACGCAGGGCTTCTTCGCGCTGATCCTGGCCGTCGAGGCGATGGTGATCATCTCCTTCGAGGCGACCGACGTCTTCGTCTTCTACATCTTCTTCGAAGCCATGCTGATCCCGATGTACTTCCTCATCGGCGGCTTCGGGGACCGGGCCCACAGCCAGGGCGAGGAGGCCGCGTCCACCCAGCGGTCGTACGCGGCGGTGAAGTTCCTCCTCTACAACCTGGCCGGCGGTCTGATCATGCTGGCCGCGGTGATCGGGCTGTACGTGGTCGCCGGGAGCTTCAGCCTCCAGGAGATCGTCCAGGCGCGGGCCGACGGCTCGCTGACCATGGCGACGAGCACCGAACGCTGGCTGTTCCTCGGCTTCTTCTTCGCCTTCGCGGTGAAGGCCCCGCTGTGGCCGCTGCACACCTGGCTGCCCAACGCCATGCAGGAGTCCACCGCGCCGGTCGCGGTGCTCATCACGGCGGTGGTCGACAAGGTCGGCACCTTCGCCATGCTCCGCTTCTGCCTCCAGCTCTTCCCGGAGGCGTCGAAGTGGGCGACGCCGGTGATCCTCGTCCTCGCCCTGATCAGCATCGTCTACGGGGCACTGCTCGCGGTCGGCCAGCGGGACATCAAGCGGCTGGTGGCCTACGCGTCGATCTCGCACTTCGGCTTCATCGTGATGGGCATCTTCGCCATGACGACTCAGGGCCAGTCCGGCGCGACCCTCTACATGGTCAACCACGGCATCTCGACGGCCGCGCTGATGCTGGTCGCGGGCTTCCTGATCTCCCGGCGCGGCTCCCGGCTCATCGCGGACTACGGCGGCGTGCAGAAGGTCGCGCCGGTACTCGCCGGCACCTTCCTGATCGGCGGCCTCGCGACCCTGTCGCTGCCCGGACTGGCGCCGTTCGTCAGCGAGTTCCTGGTGCTGGTCGGCACGTTCAGCCGGTACCCGGTGATCGGGATCATCGCCACGGCCGGCATCGTGCTGGCCGCGCTGTACACGCTGGTGCTGTACCAGCGCACGATGACCGGCCCGGTGAAGCCGGAGGTCTCGGCGATGCCCGACCTGAGGGTGCGTGAGGTGCTGGTGGTCGCGCCGCTGATCGTGCTGCTGGTCTTCCTCGGTGTCTACCCGAAGCCGCTGACCAGCATCGTCGACCCGGCGGTCAAGCAGACCATGTCCGATGTCCAGCAGAAGGACCCCAAGCCCGCGGTGGAGGCGGCCAAGTGAGCGCAGCAGCCGTCCACAGCCTGTGGACAACGGCGGCCGATCCGATCTCGAAGATCGACGCGCCGAAGATCGAATACGGACAATTGTCGCCGACGCTGATCGTCCTCGGCGCCGCCCTCATCGGGGTGCTCGTCGAGGCGTTCGTGCCGCGCCGCTCCCGCTACTACGCCCAGGTGTTCGTCTCCGCCGTGGCGCTGTGCGCCGCCTTCGCGGCGGTCGTCGCGCTCGCGGCGGGCGGGTACGGCACCACCAAGGCGCACATCGCGGCCATGGGCGCGATCGCGGTGGACGGCCCGGCGCTGTTCCTCGAGGGCACGATCCTGCTGGCCGCGCTGGTCGGCCTGTTCACCTTCGCGGAGCGGCGCCTCGACCCGGCGGCGCACGGCAACCGGGTCGACTCCTTCGCGGCGCAGGCCGCCTCCGTACCGGGCGGTGAGGGTGAACAGGCGGCGGTGAAGGCCGGGTTCACCACCACCGAGGTGTTCCCGCTGCTGCTCTTCGCGGTCGCGGGCATGCTGGTCTTCCCCGCGGCGAACGACCTGCTGACGCTGTTCGTCGCCCTGGAGGTGCTCTCCCTCCCGCTGTACCTGCTGTGCGCGCTGGCCCGCCGCAAGCGGCTGATGTCGCAGGAGGCCGCGGTCAAGTACTTCCTGCTGGGCGCGTTCGCCTCGGCGTTCACCCTGTTCGGCATCGCCCTGCTGTACGGCTACGCGGGCTCGGTGTCCTACGCGCGCATCGCGCAGGTCGTGGACGGCACGGTCAGCGGGGTCGACCCGGCGCTCGCGGACACCATGGGCAACGACGCGCTGCTGCTGACCGGCATGGCGCTGCTGGTGATGGGCCTGCTGTTCAAGGTGGGCGCGGTGCCGTTCCACATGTGGACCCCGGACGTGTACCAGGGCGCCCCGACCCCGGTGACCGGCTTCATGGCGGCCGCGACCAAGGTGGCCGCGTTCGGCGCGCTGCTGCGGCTGCTGTACGTGGTGCTGCCGGGACTGCGCTGGGACTGGCGGCCGGTGATGTGGGGCGTGGCGATCGTCACCATGCTGGCCGGTGCGATCGTCGCGATCACCCAGACCGACATCAAGCGGCTGCTGGCGTACTCGTCCATCGCGCACGCGGGCTTCATCCTCGCCGGTGTGATCGCGACGACGGAGGACGGGGTCTCGGCGGTCCTCTTCTACCTCGCCGGGTACTCCTTCGTGACGATCGGCGCCTTCGCCGTGGTCACCCTGGTCCGCGACGCGGGCGGCGAGGCGACGCACCTCTCCCAGTGGGCCGGCCTCGGCCGCCGCTCACCCCTGGTCGCCGCGGTCTTCGCTGTCTTCCTGCTCGCCTTCGCCGGCATCCCGCTGACCAGCGGCTTCGCGGGGAAGTTCGCGGTCTTCCGGGCGGCGGCGGAGGGCGGCGCGGCTCCCCTGGTCGTGGTCGGCGTCATCTCCTCGGCCATCGCCGCCTTCTTCTACATCCGCGTCATCGTCCTCATGTTCTTCAGCGACCCCCAGCCCAACGGCCCCACGGTCGCGGTCCCCTCCCCCCTGACCATGACCGCCATCGCGGTGGGCGTGGCGGTGACGGTGGTCCTGGGCGTGGCGCCCCAGTACTTCCTGGACCTCGCGGGGCAGGCGGGGGTGTTCGTCCGCTGAATCGACACGACGGCCCGGCACTCCGCAGTTTCGGGGGCCGGGCCGTCGTGCGTGTGCGAGCGGTGGCTACTCGGCGGTGTCCCGGCGGGTCTTGATCCTGGTGAGGTCCAAGCCGATGGGGAACGGCGCCCCGACCTTCATCCGATCCCGGAAGACGCCCACGCCGGTGTACGTACCAGTGGTCGGCTCCGGCTCGAAGGCGTGGATCAGTGCGGACGCCTTCGGTGCGACGCTCATCACTGCTCCCATGGGACGGAGTCTCGCCGGAGCATCCAGACCATCGACGGGAACGGGCAGGTCTCCCGCCAACGTGTGAACTATGGCTGTGTTCCGGACAGAGCGTTCAGGCATATGCCCCGAGGCATGCACATCCGAGATCCTGTGGATAACTCCCGGGGCTGTCGGCGGGGGCGCCTATGGTGGAGGCGGTGGTCGAGGGACGGCGCACGGGGCATGGCGATGAGTGGGACAGGTGGATCAGCGAGATGACGACGGTGACCGAGGAGCCGGGCGCGGACCGCAGTGAGGCGCTTGGCGCGCTGCACCGGGTGTTCGGGTACGACGCGTTCCGGGGGGAACAGGAAGCGATCATCGAGCATGTGGTGGCCGGCGGGGACGCGCTGGTGCTCATGCCGACCGGTGGCGGCAAGTCGCTGTGTTATCAGATTCCGGCGCTGGTCAGGCCGGGTACCGGTGTCGTGGTCTCGCCGCTGATCGCGCTCATGCAGGACCAGGTGGACGCGCTGCGCGCACTCGGCGTGCGGGCGGGGTTCATCAACTCCACGCAGGACTTCGACGAGCGCCGGACGGTGGAGGCCGAGTTCCTCGCCGGTGAGCTGGACCTGCTCTACCTGGCCCCGGAGCGGCTGCGCGTGGACGCCACGCTCGACCTGCTCTCCCGCGGCAAGATCTCCGTCTTCGCCATCGACGAGGCGCACTGCGTCTCCCAGTGGGGCCACGACTTCCGCCCGGACTACCTGAACCTCTCGCTGCTCGGCCAGCGCTGGCCGGACGTGCCCCGGATCGCCCTGACCGCCACGGCCACCCGCGCCACCCACCAGGAGATCACCCAGCGGCTGAACCTCCCAGAGGCCCGCCACTTCGTCGCCAGCTTCGACCGCCCCAACATCCAGTACCGCATCGTCCCCAAGGCCGACCCCAAAAAGCAGCTCCTCGCCTTCCTCCGCGAGGAGCACGCGGGCGACGCCGGCATCGTCTACTGCCTCTCCCGCAACTCCGTCGAGCGCACCGCCGAGTTCCTCACCGCCAACGGCATCGCGGCCGTCCCGTACCACGCGGGCCTGGACGCGGCCACGCGCGCCCGCCACCAGTCCCGGTTCCTGCGCGAGGAGGGCCTGGTGGTCGTCGCCACCATCGCCTTCGGCATGGGCATCGACAAGCCCGACGTCCGCTTCGTCGCCCACCTCGACCTGCCGAAGTCCATCGAGGGCTACTACCAGGAGACCGGCCGCGCGGGCCGTGACGGACTGCTCTCCACGGCCTGGATGGCGTACGGCCTCAACGACGTCGTGCAGCAGCGCAAGCTGATCCAGTCCGGTGAGGGCGACGAGGCGTTCCGCCGCCGCGCCGCCTCCCACCTGGACGCGATGCTCGCCCTGTGCGAGACCGTCCGGTGCCGCCGGGGCCAGCTCCTCGCCTACTTCGGCCAGGACGCCACGGAGGAGGGCTGCGGCAACTGCGACACCTGCCTCACCCCGCCGGAGACCTGGGACGGCACGGTGGCCGCGCAGAAGGTGCTCTCCACCGTGGTCCGCCTCCAGCGCGAGCGCGGTCAGAAGTTCGGCACCGTGCAGATCGTGGACATCCTGCTCGGCAAGCGCACCGCCAAGGTGATCCAGTTCGACCACGACCAGCTCTCCGTCTTCGGTATCGGCGACGACCTCGCCGAGGGCGAATGGCGGGGTGTGGTCCGGCAGTTGCTCGCCCAGGGGTTGCTGGCCGTCGAGGGGGAGTACGGCACGCTGGTGCTCACCGAGGCCAGCGGTGAGGTGCTGCGCCGGGAGCGCGAGGTGCCGCTGCGCAAGGAGCCCAAGCGCCCGACCACCGGCCGGGCAACCGGCCGGGGCGACCGCAAGGGCAGGACGGCGGCGGCCGAACTGCCCGCCGAGCTGGTCCCCGTCTTCGAGGCCCTGCGCGCCTGGCGCGCGGAGCAGGCGAAGGAGCAGGGCGTCCCGGCGTACGTCATCTTCCACGACGCCACCCTCCGCGAGATCGCCACCAGTCACCCCCGCTCGGTGGCCGAGCTGGGCACGCTGAACGGGGTCGGCGAGAAGAAGCTCGCCACGTACGGGGAGGGGGTCCTCGCGGTGCTGGAGGCCCAGTCCGCCCCGGCCGGCGCACAGGAGGCGGCACCGAAGGTCCCGGCCTCCGCCGCCATTCCGGCTCCCGCCGCCGATTCCCCGGACCTCCACTGGCCCGAGGGCGAGGAGGAGCCCGACTGGTCCTGACCGGCAGGGCTTACGCCAGCGCCGTCAGCCCCGGCGCGAACGTGATCAGCAGCGGCAGCAACGGCACCAGCGCCGCCAGCGCCGTGGTCAGCGCCCGGTGCCCGCGCGGCAGCCGGGGCGGCGGCTCCAGCAGCCGGTCGACCCGCTCCCCGAGCAGCCGTCGGCTGGAGGCGCAGGACAGCACGCCCCGGTGCTGGTTCAGCTCGATCAGCGCCAGCGCGGTGGTGACGTGCCCGCAGCGCCGCGAGGCGGTGTCGTCGGCGGCCAGTTCCACCAGCCGGTGGGTCTGGTCGCAGAAGTGCGCGAAGAGCGGGATGCGCGGAAAGCCCGTGGCGAGCGCGCTGGACAGATGCAGCAGCCAGTCGTGGTGGGCGCGGGCGTGCCCCCGCTCATGGGTGAGCACCGCGTCTACCTGATGTCCGGTGAGCCGGTGCAACGCGCCCGTGGTCACCACCAGTTGGGCCGGATGGCCGGGCATCCACCAGGCGTCCGGGTACTCGTCCTCCAGCA
>NZ_WWKH01000357.1:0-11071 GCF_009865595.1 Streptomyces sp. SID1328
CGGGTCGGCCGGGGGCCGGGTACCAGGCGTCGCCCCCTTCGACGCGAAGGGGCCGGCGGATGCGGCGGGCTCGTCCGAGGACCGGCCACCCGGGGCCGAGCCCGCAGAGGCTGAGGGAGCGGCGGATGCCGAGGGTCCCTCAGGGGGCCGGGCACCGGCTGCCGGCCCTGCGGGCGCGGAGGGGCCGGTGGACGCCGACGGCTCGGTCGAGGGCCGGGTGGTGGGCGACGGATCGGCGGACGACGGGGAGCCGGCCGGGGCGGGCGGCGTGCGGCGGTCTGCCGGTGGCCAGGTGGAAGCCGGGGTGTCGGGGGCCTCCGTGGGGGCCGCCGGCCACGCGGAGGCCGGTGGCCCGGCGGGGCCCGTCGGGCCGGCCGGGGGCCACACCGGAGCCGGGGCGTGGTCCGGGCGGGACGGTGGTGGTGGGGTCGGGGCCGAGTCGGTGCCGGAGCCCGTCTCCCAGCGTTGGGTGTCCTCGTTCCAGTGCTGCTCTCCCCCGCTCATCGCGGCCCCCCTTTGTGGTGTTGCGGTCAGAGTCCGAGCAGGCCGGCGACTGTGCCGGCCGAGGCGAGGACGGCCAGGAGGGACTGGGAGTCGGCGAGGAGTTCGCGCAGGCGTTCCCGGCGGGTGGGGCTCGCCTGGCCGGTGCGGCTGAGTTCGGCCTCGGTGTCGGCGAGCGCCTCACCCAGCGCGGCGGTCTGCTCGGTGGCCCGTACCCGCGCGAGGTCGGCGCGCAACTCCCGTACCGCTGCCAGGAGTTCCTGGTCGGCGGGGGCGCCCGTACCGTGCTGGTGGCTCTCGGCGTGGGCGTGGCTGCCGATGGCGAAGGTGCTCCCCGAGACGTCCCCGATGCGCACGTTCGGCTCCTGACCGGTCATGTCCCGGCTCCCTTCTGCGGCGCGGGCGCGCCCGTGGCTTTGGCGTGGCTGCCGACGGCGAAGGTGCTTCCCTCGACGCGGCCGATGTGGACGTCCCCGTTGCGGATGTTGACGACCTTCCGGACGAACTCCCCGGTCTGGTAGCCGGATTCGGCGAGCGCGGACCGGACCCCGTCGGCCACCCGGTCCTGCACCCCGCGCAGGTACCGGACCACGTCCATCTCCTGGAACAGCGAGCCGACGGGCGTGGACCCCAGCTCGCGCACCGAGAGCGCGGGACCGTCGGGCAGCGCGCCCGCGTACCCGCCGGTCAGCAGCCGCCAGCCGTGCACCAGCCCCCGGCCGAGCTGGGCGAGCGCCCGCGCGGCGGAGCGCGGTACCAGGACGAGGGCGGTGAAGGCCTTGCCTAGGGAGCTGTTGTGCCGGAACCGGTGGGCCACCCGGTCGGCGTCCTTGAAGTCCTCACGCACCGGCGTCAGCACATGCGGGGCGACCTCCAGCATCAGCATGCCGCCCTGGGTGTGGACACGGACGTACACGGTGACGACCAGCTCCTCCTCCCAGCCGCCGACCCGCACCCGCAGGAAGTGCCGCCGCTTCTCGGCCCCCTCCTCCACCGCCCGCGCCCGGTGCTGCTCGAACGCCTCGGCGGTGTACGGCGCCTGCTCCCGCTTCTTCAGCCCCTCCACCGGCAGGAACACGCACTCGTCGATCTCCAGCCAGCGCAGCCGGTCGCGGACACCGGGCCCCGCGTACTCGGCCGGGACACGGAGCTGCTCCAGGCGGGGGCGGATCTTCTCCAGGATCGCCCGGTTGCTGAGCGGCTGCCGCTCCTTGGCCATCTCGTCCGGCTTGAGTTCCACGGCCAGCACCCAGGTGTCGTACGCGTCTCCGGCCCCGCAGAAGGGCCGGGCCTCGTGGTACATGACCAGCGGGGCGTGCTGCTCCAGCCGGATGCGCTGCCTGAGCCGCTGGAAGCGCGGGCCCGGCGCCTGCTCGGCGGGGTCGGCGGCGGCGTCCGGGAAGCGCTGCGGGGACAGCTCACCCGCCAGCGCCCGGCTGAACTGGGTCCGCTGCGCGTGCACGCACAGCGCGATGAGCGCGAGCACGACGAGCGTGAACCACGCCTGCCAGGTCTCCACGGCCGGGGTGAGCGAGTCGGAGAGGTCCTCGGAACCGCCGTACCCGTACCCGTACGGATCGTAGGACGGCTCGGGGGACGGGCCCCCGCCGAACGCGGTGACGACGGTCAGGACGAAGAGCGCGGCGAACCACGCCCGCCCCCACCACCGCGCCAGGAAGGCGAGGACCAGCCGGTACTGCGGGGGCATCACTGTCCACCCGCGCAGCCAGGGGGCGAGCGCGAGCCAGATGCTGGGCCACAGGTACAGCGCGAGCAGCCCACCGCTGAGCAGCATGCCCATCAGCCACAGCCCGGTGATCGCGCCCGCCCAGACCAGCTCCTGCCGCCGGGCCCGCAGCGCGTGCGCCAGCACCCGCGCCGCGTCGAAGCCGAGCGAAGGGGCCACGATCCGCTGCTCGTTGAGGTGGAGTTCCTCGATGACGCGGTCGCGGTAGCCGGAGTCCAGATAGGTGCCCGCGCACAGCAGCCGGGTGGCCTCGCTGGTGTGGGGCGGGACGGGCGGCGGATGGACCGGCGCCCGCTCGGCCGACGTCCGCTCCGCCTGCGGCGGCACGTGAGCACTGCTCATGCCATCCCCCGATGCATGGAAGTCCCTCGCCCACGAGAAGTGGACGAGCGCCGAGCATAGAGGGGTGACGGCTGGTCAGGAAAGCGGAATCCGGCGACCCGAACCGGACCACCCCGCCGCCACCCCGGTCCCGGAGCGCGTAGCATCGCCCTCCCCCCACCGATGATCAACTCCGGTCCGATAGACCCGAGTTGTCCATTTCTAGGAGCCGTGCATGCCCGCGCTGCTGAACCCTGTCCTCGATCTGCTGATGCTCCGGGGCACCGTGACCGCCGTGGAACGGTTCACCGCACGGATGCGGCGCCTGCGGATCGAGGGCGACGCACTGGCCGGGCTCGACGTGCTCCCCGGCCAGCAGGTCCGGGTGCTCGTGGGCTCCGCGCTCACCCGGCGCACGTACTCCGTGTGGCGCTACGAGCAGTCCGGCGCACTGGAGTTGTGTGTGCTGGACCACGAGGGCGACGGCCCCGGTGCCCGCTGGGCGCGCGAGGCGGCGGCGGGCGACGAGGTGCGCCTCGGCAAGCCGGAGGGCTCCTTCACCCTGCGTCCGGACGCCGCGCACCACGTCTTCGTCGGGGACGAGACGGCGTCCGTCGCCTTCGGCGCGATGCTCGCCGCGCTGCCCGACGGCGCGCGGGTCTCGGGCTGCGTGGAGACCGCTACGGCGGACGACCGGCTCCCGCTGGCCCAGGCCGGCCGGCTCGACTGGGTACTGCGCGGCACCGTCCCGCTCCCCGAGGCGGTGGGCCGCCTGGCTCCGGCGCCGGGCGGGGTGGCCTACGTCGCCGGGGAGGCGCGGACCGTGCAGGCGGTACGGCATGTGCTGCGGGA
Organism: Streptomyces sp. SID1328; assembly: GCF_009865595.1. Taxonomy (NCBI): domain Bacteria; kingdom Bacillati; phylum Actinomycetota; class Actinomycetes; order Kitasatosporales; family Streptomycetaceae; genus Streptomyces; species Streptomyces sp. SID1328. The sequence continues at coordinate 3,422 of NZ_WWKH01000357.1, forward strand.
CGCAGGCTGGGACCGGCGCTCGGTGCTGACCAAGCCGTTGTGGACGCCGGGCAAGCGCGGCCTGGAATAGTCGGGACACGGGAACGGGCCCCGTCCGGAAGACCGGAAGGGGCCCGTCACTCGTCGCGTACGGGGCTCAGATGAGGCCGAGACCGCGGACCGCGTCGCGCTCCTCCGCCAGCTCCCGCACCGAGGCGTCGATGCGGGCGCGGGAGAACTCGTTGATGTCCAGGCCCTGGACGATCTCGTACTTGCCGTCCTTGGTGGTGACGGGGAAGGACGAGATCAGGCCCTCCGGGACGCCGTAGGAGCCGTCGGACGGGATGCCCATGGAGGTCCAGTCGCCCTCGGCGGTGCCGTTGACCCAGGTGTACACGTGGTCGATGGCGGCGTTGGCGGCGGAGGCGGCCGACGAGGCACCGCGGGCCTCGATGATCGCGGCACCGCGCTTGGCGACGGTCGGGATGAAGTCGTCGGCCAGCCACTTCTCGTCGTTCACGACCTCGGCGGCGTTCTTGCCGGCGACCGTGGCGTGGAAGATGTCCGGGTACTGGGTCGCGGAGTGGTTGCCCCAGATCGTCAGGCGCTTGATCTCGGAGACCGGGGTGCCCGTCTTCTTCGCGAGCTGGGTCAGCGCGCGGTTGTGGTCGAGGCGGGTCATCGCGGTGAAGCGCTCGGCCGGTACGTCCGGGGCGGCGGCCTGCGCGATGAGCGCGTTGGTGTTGGCCGGGTTGCCGACGACGAGGACCTTGATGTCGTCCGCGGCGTTGTCGTTGATGGCCTTGCCCTGCGGCTTGAAGATGCCGCCGTTGGCCTCCAGGAGGTCACCGCGCTCCATGCCCTTGGTGCGCGGGCGGGCGCCGACCAGCAGGGCGACGTTGGCGCCGTCGAAGGCGACGTTCGGGTCGTCGGTGATGGTGATGCCGCTCAGCAGCGGGAACGCGCAGTCGTCCAGCTCCATGGCCGTGCCCTCGGCGGCCTTGAGCGCGGGGGTGATCTCCAGGAGGCGGAGGTTGACCGGCACGTCCGCGCCGAGGAGCTGCCCGGAGGCGATGCGGAAGAGGAGGGCGTAACCGATCTGGCCGGCCGCGCCGGTGACGGTGACGTTCACGGGAGTGCGGGTCATGGCGTTCTCCGTATGGCTGGCGGTGGGGCGTCCCTGCCCCGTGCGGATGATCGATCTCTTGGCGTCAAGAGAGATCAGCGGTCAGGCTATCGCGCATCCGGCATGCCGGACGTCCGGGGCCCTGTGGCCCGCCCCACAGCCCGGCTCCGCGGGGCCCGCACGGCCGCACACGGCAGCGGCCGCCCGTCCGGGAGAGGAGGACGAAGGCGGCCGCCGGTGGGGGTACCGGCTCGCCGGACTCCCGTGGGGGGGTACTTGTCGGGTGCCCCGGTTCGGGCGTCCCATGCGTGCCGCACCGGAGAACTCCGGCTACTTGGTGCACCCGGTCCGCCCCGATGTCAGGGTCACGCACGCCTCGGCGTCGCCCGCGCGGCCGACGGCGACCATCGGGGTGTACGTGTACGTCTCCCCGGCGACGGCGTCGCCCCGCCGGGTCTCGCCGCCCGCCGTGACCCGCACCCGGTCGCCCGGTGCGGCGCCGGTGATCCGGCCCCAGGCGGCGCCGCACGTCCTGCTGTAGCGGACCTCCAGGGTGGCCGCGCCGACGGTGGCGGTCCTGGCGGTGGTCACCAGGTCGCCGCTGCACCCCATGGTCTCGGCGTCCTTGCCGGTGCAGCCGACGCCCACGCACTTGACGCCGGGCGGCAGATCGGCGGCACCGGTGGCGGCCGGCGAGGACGGCTCGGCGGCTTCCCGTGCGCCCTCGCCGTCACCCCGTCCGGTGAGCAGGAAGACGGTGCCGAGGACGACGAGTACGGCCACGGCGCCCGCCAGGAAGAGCAGGACGCGGCGCCTGCCCGGCAGGGGCTCGGCGGAAGGCGGGTTCGCCGGTGGGACGTCGGCCGTCGTCGTCCCGGTGCCCCCGCCGAAGTCGCCCAGCGCCGCGCGGGCCCGCGTGATCCGGATCTGCTCCATCGTGCGGTCGTGCCGCGACTCCGCCCGGCTCCAGGCGCGTTCGGCCAGCTCCCACATGGTGGTGAGGTGCACCGGGCTGCTGCCGGTGACCTCGGCGAGGGCGACGACGGCCCCCTTGGGCGCGAGCAGCCGCCCGTTCAGATACCGCTCCCAGGACGTCCTGCTGTAGCCGGTGCGGTCGGCCAGCGTGGCGACACTCAGGCCCCCCTGCTCCACGAGCCGCCGCAACTGCCTGGTGAACTCCCCGATCTGCGGGTCGAGTTCCTCCGGCAGCGCCTTCCAACGAGCCATGGCCCGCTCCCCCCTCGTTCCTCCCCCGGCGGGCACCGCGACGCCTCCCCGCGTCACGCCACCGCCCCCGCTCCACGGTAGCCCGCGAGAGGGGGGTGATCGGAACGTATCCGGCGAACTGCCCTTGTTGCGGCGCCGATTGCCCGGATGTGGCAGGGCGCGGACACGGTGGCGGAACGGTCACCTCCGTGCCACAGCGCACGGCAGGACATTGCCCGGCACCCACCCGGCCCGCCAGGGTGAAGTCCCGGTGGCTCGCCCCTGATCGGGGGTGGGGGCGAGCCACCGGCCTTGCCTGCGGCGCTAGTTGGACACCGTGAAGTGCAGGGTGTCCTTCAGGAACGGGATCTGCAGCAGGGGTTCGGGCTGGGCCATCAGGGCCAGCAGGACGATGGCGAGGCCCAGCACCCCGTAGGTCACGATGTCCGTGAAGCGGGAGCGGACGGCCAGCATGCCGACGCCGGGCAGCGTCCAGCGCATCGCGGCGCCCCCCAGCAGGGCCGCGCCGATCAGCAGGAGCCCGGCGCGGGTCACGTCGAAGGCGACCAGCAGCAGGCCGAGCGCGACGGCCGAGAGCACGACCAGCACCGGCCACTGCCGGGCCGGCGCCGGGGCGTCGCCGCTCGCGGCCCGGCCGCCGCCCTCGGGACGCGCGGTGTCCTTGGTGAACAGCGGGAAGCGGCGGGTGATGCGCCTGGTGCGCCCCTGCGCGTCGGGAGCGCTGATCGCGTCCCGCACCTGCGGCTCCCCGGACTCGTCAGCCGGCACGCCGCTCCGCCGCCTCCACCACGTTGACCAGGAGCTGGGCCCGGGTCATCGGGCCGACCCCGCCGGGATTCGGGGAGATCCACCCGGCGACCTCGGCGACGTCGGGGTGGACATCGCCGACGATCTTGCCCTCGGCGTTGCGGGAGACGCCGACGTCCAGCACGGCCGCGCCCGGCTTGATGTCCTCGGCGCGGATCAGGTGCGGGGCACCGGCGGCCGAGACGACGATGTCGGCCCGCTTCAGGTGGTGGGCGAGGTCACGGGTGCCGGTGTGGCACTGGGTGACGGTGGCGTTCTCGCTGCGCCGGGTGAGCAGCAGCGGCATCGAGCGCCCGATGGTCACACCGCGGCCGACGACCACGACCTCGGCGCCCTTGGTCTCCACGCCGTACTGACGCAGCAGGGTGAGCACGCCGTTGGGGGTGCAGGGCAGCGGGGCGGGCTCGTTGAGGACCAGGCGGCCGAGGTTCATGGGGTGGAGGCCGTCGGCGTCCTTCTCCGGGTCCATCAGCTCCAGGATGCGGTTCTCGTCGATGCCCTTGGGCAGCGGGAGCTGGACGATGTAGCCGGTGCAGTCGGGGTCCTCGTTCAGCTCGCGGACGACCGCCTCGATCTCCTCCTGCGTGGCCGTGGCGGGGAGTTCGCGCTGGATGGAGGCGATGCCGACCTGGGCGCAGTCGCGGTGCTTGCCCGCGACGTACTTCTGGCTGCCGGGGTCCTCACCGACCAGGACGGTACCGAGGCCGGGCGTGATTCCCTTCTCCTTCAGCGCCGCCACGCGGGCGGTCAGATCGGACTTGATCGCGGCTGCGGTGGCCTTGCCATCGAGAATCTGGGCGGTCATGCCCCCATCCTCGCGGATGACGGCCCCCCTGTTCCAATCCGGTCCGCGTGGGCTCCGCCACCGTCGCGTCCCAGATGTCCTCCGTTGATCGTTGATGTTGCACTTGCACAACACCTCGCGAATGCGGCTGGACAACGCGTGACGGCTCCACAACCATGAACGGCGCATACATCGCGGTCCGGTGGGGGGCAAACCGCTCAGATCTTGACGTTCCTCCGTGCTGTCCGCGTCGTTCCCGCAGTACCAACGGAGGAATCCAGCCATGAGTTTCGGCTCGCCCCAGAACCCGTACGGTCAGCCGCAGGACCCCCAGCAGGGATACGGGCAGCCGCAGCAGCCCGGTTACCCGCAGGCGCCGCAGGGCGTGCCCCCGCAGCCCGGTTACGGCTACCCGCAGGCGCCCCCGGTCCCCCAGCAGGCCGGTTACGGCTACCCGCAGCAGCCGGGTTACGGCTACCAGCAGCCGCAGTACGCGAACTGGGGCCAGCGATTCCTCAGCAGGCTGATCGACACCATCCTCTACATGGTGGTCTACCTGCCGCTCGTGCTCATCGGTGCGAAGGCGAACATCCCGGCGCTCTCCCTCGTCGGCTTCCTCTTCATGATCGCTTTCCTGATCTACCAGGTCATCCAGGAGGGCAAGACGGGCCAGACGATCGGCAAGAAGGTCGTCGGCACCCGCACGCTGAAGGAGGAGACCGGCCAGCCGCTCGGCGGCGGCATGGCGTTCGTCCGCCAGCTCGCCCACTTCATCGACGGCCTGCCGTGCTACCTCGGCTACCTGTGGCCGGCGTGGGACTCCAAGCGCCAGACCTTCGCGGACAAGGTCTGCGGCTCGATCGTGATCCGTACCAAGTAAGCGCGCGGTACCGAGGCGGCCGCCCGCTCCCCTTCCGCGAGGGGAGCGGGGGGCCGCTTCGCGTGTGCGCTCAGTGGAAGAAGTGCCGCGTGCCCGTGAAGTACATGGTCACGCCCGCCTCCTTGGCGGCCTCGACGACCTGCTCGTCCCGGATCGAGCCGCCCGGCTGCACGATGGCCCGCACCCCGGCGTCGATCAGGATCTGGGGTCCGTCGGGGAAGGGGAAGAACGCGTCGGAGGCCGCGAAGGCACCCCGCGCCCGCTCCTCGCCCGCCCGCTCGACGGCCAGCTTGCAGGAGTCGACGCGGTTGACCTGGCCCATGCCGACGCCGACCGAGGCGCCGTCCTTGGCCAGCAGGATCGCGTTGGACTTCACCGCGCGGCACGCCCGCCAGGCGAACGCCAGCTCGGCCAGCTCGGCCGGGGAGAGCGCGTCACCGCTGGCCAGCGTCCAGTCGGCAGGGTCGTCACCGTCGGCCTGGAGGCGGTCGGCCTCCTGGACCAGCACCCCGCCGTCGACCGGCTTGAGCTCGACGGTGGCGGCGGGAGCCTGCGGCGCCCTGAGCACCCGGATGTTCTTCTTCCGGGCGAGGGCCTCCAGCGCGCCCTCCTCGTAGTCCGGCGCCACGATGACCTCGGTGAAGATCTCCGCGACCTGCTCGGCCATCTCCTTGCTGACCGGCCGGTTCACCGCGATGACCCCGCCGAACGCCGACAGCGGGTCACAGGCGTGCGCCTTGCGGTGCGCCTCGGCCACGTCCGCGCCGACCGCGATGCCGCACGGGTTGGCGTGCTTGATGATCGCCACGCAGGGCTCGTCGTGGTCGTAGGCGGCCCGGCGGGCGGCGTCGGTGTCGGTGTAGTTGTTGTACGACATCTCCTTGCCGTGCAACTGCTCGGCCTGCGCGAGACCCTGGGCGCCCGGCTCCACGTACAGCGCGGCCGGCTGGTGCGGGTTCTCGCCGTAGCGCAGGGTGTGCGCGCGGTCCCAGGTGCCGCCGAGGAAGTCGGGGAACGGGGAGTCGTCGACCGGGGCGTACTCGGAGGCGAACCAGTCGGCCACCGCCACGTCGTAGGCGGCGGTGTGCCGGAACGCCTCGGCGGCCAGCCGCTTGCGGGCGGCAAGGTCGAAGCCGCCCTCCTGGGCGGCGGCGGCCACGTCGGCGTACCGCTCGGGGCTGGTGACCACGGCGACCGAGGGGTGGTTCTTGGCGGCGGCGCGGACCATGGAGGGGCCGCCGATGTCGATCTGCTCCACGCACTCGTCGGGCGAGGCACCGGAGGCGACGGTCTCCCGGAACGGGTACAGGTTCACCACGACGAGGTCGAACGGCGTGACGCCCAGCTCGGCGAGCTGCTCGCGGTGGCTGTCCAGGCGCAGGTCGGCGAGGATGCCCGCGTGCACCTTGGGGTGCAGGGTCTTGACCCGGCCGTCCAGGCACTCGGGGAAGCCGGTCAGCTCCTCGACCTTCGTGACGGGGACGCCCGCGGCGGCGATACGGGCCGCGGTGGAGCCGGTGGAGACCAGCTCCACCCCGGCCTCGTGCAGCCCGCGCGCGAGGTCTTCCAGACCGGTCTTGTCGTAGACGCTGACGAGCGCCCGGCGAATGGGCCGCTTGGTGCTCTCGGCGGTGGCGGTCACGGGATAACTACCTTTCGTCCCTCTATGCGATGGCCGTTGCGGGCGAGCCGCCCCACGACCTCGACGAGCAGCCTTCGCTCGACGTCCTTGATGCGCTCGTGCAGCGCGCTCTCGTCGTCCTCGTCCCGGATCTCCACCACGCCCTGCGCGATGATCGGCCCGGTGTCGACGCCGTCGTCGACGAAGTGGACGGTGCAGCCGGTGACCTTGGCGCCGTACGCGAGCGCGTCGCGTACACCGTGGGCCCCCGGGAAGCTCGGCAGCAGGGCCGGGTGGGTGTTGACGAACCGGCCGCCGAAGCGGGCCAGGAACTCCTCGCCCACGATCTTCATGAAGCCGGCCGAGATCACCAGGTCGGGCTCGTGGGCGGCGACCGCCTCCGCGAGCGCCGCGTCCCACTCCTCGCGGCTCGGGTGGTCCTTCACCCGGCACACGAAGGTGGGCAGCCCGGCGCGCTCGGCGCGGGCCAGCCCCTCGATGCCGTCGCGGTCGGCCCCCACGGCGACGATCCGCGCGCCGTACGCCTCGGCTCCGACGCGCTCGATCTCGTCCAGCAGGGCCTGGAGGTTGGTGCCGGAACCGGAGACCAGCACGACGAGTCGCCGGGCCGCTGGACCGGCGGGGGTGGCGGCCACGATGGGGCCCTTTCTCGGGACGGCGATGGGTCGCGGCCGGCGTTTGTAGGTTTCTACGAATGCTTCGCGTCCCGCCATACGGGGAAGTCTACGAAGCGGCCGGCCGCCAGCAACGATACCGGCACTCCTGACGGCCCCCACGGGACGGGGGCGTGGCCGGAAGGTAGCGTTCGGGACGAGCCGGCTCGGGAACGCGGCCGTCGTGCGGCGCGTTCACGGGATGACAGCTCATGCCGGACTTCGAATGACCTAGGGGAAGACGCTCCTTTGATGCCCGATCGCAGCCCGCGACTCCTCACGTTCCCGCCGCTTACCGGCCAGGAGGGCGAGCGTGGCGTTGTCCTGCTGCGGGAGCGGCCGACCTCGCCGCCCCAGGCACCCTCCGGCGGCCGCGGCGACGACGACCGGAGCGGTGACCGCAAGGACGACAACCCCTACGCGCCCCCGCCCGAGGACCGTCCCGACCAGCCGTGGCGCCCGCGTCACCCCGAGGGCCAGGAGGGTCACGAGGGTTCCGGGGACTCGCGCTGGGGCAGCCAGTGGAGCGACCGCCAGCCCGGCCGCGCCCCC
>NZ_WWKH01000358.1:0-13851 GCF_009865595.1 Streptomyces sp. SID1328
GGGGACGGGCACGGAGATCGGCAAGACGATGGTGACGGCCGCCGTGGCGGCCGCCGCCCTCGCGGCCGGCCGCTCGGTGGCCGTCCTGAAGCCCGCGCAGACGGGCGTACGGCCGGACGAGCGCGGCGACGCCGACGAGGTGGCCCGCCTCGCGGGCCCGGTCACGTCCCGTGAACTGGCCCGCTATCCCGACCCGTTGGCCCCCGCCACGGCCGCCCGCCGCTCCGGCCTCCCCCCGGTCCGCCCCCAGGACGTGGCCGAGGCCGCCGCCAAGCTCGCCACCGACCACGACCTGGTCCTGGTGGAGGGCGCGGGCGGCCTCCTGGTCCGTTTCGACCCCGCGGGCGGCACCCTGGCCGACGCCGCGTCCCTCTTGAACGCCCCGGTCCTCCTGGTGGCCCCGGCGGGCCTGGGCACGCTGAACGCGACGGAACTGACGGCCCGGGAACTGAAGCGCCGCGAACTGGAGTTGACCGGCGTGGTGATCGGCTCCTGGCCCTCCGAGCCGGACCTCGCCACCCGCTGCAACGTCACCGACCTACCGGAGGTCGCCGGAGCCCCCCTCCTCGGCGCTCTTCCCCGGGGCACGGGCACCCTGCCCCCGGCGGACTTCCGCCACCGGGCCCCGGCCTGGCTGTCCCCCCGCCTGTGGGGGACGTGGGACGCGGACGGGTTCCGGGAACGGGAAGGGGAAGGGACGCGGTAGGAACGTACGGATTCCTCCCCTCCTGCATCCGTCGCTCCGCCGTTCGCCGAACACCGTTTCAGGTGTGGTTCGGGTCACACTAGGCTCGGGCCCTGGCCGTGGAGCCGGGATGTCGAGGCGATGGGGAGTGCATCTTGTTCACATCTGCTGCTCAGGACGCGCCGGGTGCGGTGCCGGGACGGGGGACGGTGGCGCGGGCACGGGGGCTGACCAAGGCGTACGGCACTGGGGAGACGGCCGTGATCGCGCTGGACTCGGTGGACGTGGACATCGCGCGCGGACGGTTCACCGCCGTGATGGGGCCCTCCGGGTCGGGGAAGTCGACACTGATGCACTGCCTGGCCGGCCTGGACACGGTCTCGGCCGGGCAGGTGTGGCTCGGGGACACCGAGATCACGGGGCTGAAGGACAGCGAGCTGACCAGGCTGCGCCGGGACCGGGTCGGGTTCGTCTTCCAGTCGTTCAATCTGATCCCCACCCTGACGGCGGCGGAGAACATCACCCTGCCGATGGACATCGCGGGCCGTAAGCCCGAGCCCGGCTGGGTGGACCAGGTGATCGACAGCCTGGGACTGCGGGACCGGCTCGGGCACCGCCCTGCCCAGTTGTCCGGTGGCCAGCAGCAGCGTGTCGCCTGCGCCCGGGCGCTGGCCTCGCAGCCGGAGCTGATCTTCGCGGACGAACCCACCGGCAACCTGGACTCCCGCTCGGGTCTGGAGGTGCTGGGCTTCCTGCGCAGCGCGGTGGACGACCTCGGGCAGAGCGTGGTCATGGTGACCCACGACCCCGGCGCCGCCGCCCACTCCGACCTGGTGCTCTTCCTGGGCGACGGCCGGATCGTGGACCGTATGGAGCGGCCCACGGCGGACACCGTGCTGGAGCGGATGAAGGCGTTCGACGTGGTCCGGGGCCGGCTCGGCGACGACGCCGTGGCGCGGGAGGACTGAACTCCCGTGCTCAAGGCGACCCTGAGAAGTTTTCTCGCGCACAAGGGGCGGCTCGCGCTCTCCGCGCTGGCCGTCGTACTGTCCGTGGCCTTCGTCTCGGGAAGCCTTATCTTCTCCGACACGGTGACCCGCACCTTCGACCGGCTGTTCGCCTCCACGGCGGCGGACGTGACGGTCGGCCCGAAGCAGGACCTCCGCTCCCCGGTGCCGGGCGGCGCGACACAGACGGTGCCCGCGGACCTCGCGGGCCGGGTGGCGAAGGTCCCCGGTGTCGCCTCGGCGCACGCGGACGTGTCGGTGCAGAACGTCACGGTGATCGACAGCAGCAACCGGTCCGTCGGCCCGACCACCGGCGCCCCGACGATCGCCACCTCCTGGCACCTGACCGACCGCAGTCCGGTGGAGCTGACCTCGGGTCATGCCCCGCGCGGCGCGGACCAGGCCCTGCTGGACGCGGACACCGCGGGCAAGAAGCACGTGGGCATCGGCGACACGCTGACCGTGCAGGCCCAGCCGGGCACGTTCCGGGTGCGGGTCGTGGGCATCGCCACCTTCCGCACCACCAACCCCGGCGCCGCGCTGGTCTTCCTGGACCAGGCCACGGCCGGGAAGCAGTTGCTGGGCTCGGCGGGCAAGGCCACCTCCATCTCGGTGGAGGCGGCGCCGGGCGTCACCGACCCGGAGCTGAAGAACCGGGTCGCCGCCGCGGTCGGCAGCGGTGGTTACGAGCTGCGGACCGCCGCCGAACAGGCCAAATCGGCGGCGGCGAACCTCGGCGGATTCCTCGACGTGATCAAGTACGTGATGCTGGGCTTCGCCGGGATCGCGGTGCTCGTCGGCATCTTCCTGATCGTCAACACCTTCTCCATGCTGATCGCCCAGCGCACCCGTGAACTCGGCCTGCTGCGGGCGCTGGGCGCGGACCGGCGTCAGGTGCGGCGCTCGGTGCTGCTGGAGGCACTGCTGCTCGGCGTGGTGGGCTCCACGCTGGGCCTCGCGGCCGGGATCGGGATGGCGTACGGGCTGATCCGGCTGATGAGCCTGTTCGGGATGAACCTGAAGGCCACCGAGATGGTGATCGGCTGGGGCACGCCGGTGGCGGCGTACGTCGTCGGGGTGGGCGTCACCTTCGTCGCCGCGTACCTCCCCGCGCGGCGGGCGGCGAGGGTGTCGCCGATGGCGGCGCTGTCGGACGCGGAGATCGCGGGGGTGGACAAGCCGCTGACCGGCCGGGCCGTCGCGGGCGCGGTCATGGGCGTGGCCGGGGCGGCGGCGCTGGCCGGGTGCGTGGCGGCGACGAAGGCGGCTCCGGCGGCCGCGCTGCTGGGGCTGGGCGTCGTGCTGACGCTGATCGCCATGGTGATCGCCGGGCCGCTGCTGGTGCGGCCGGTGATCCGGGTGCTGGGCGGCGCCTTCCCCGCACTGTTCGGTTCGGTGGGCCGGATGAGCCAGCGCAACGCGCTGCGCAACCCGCGCCGTACGGGTGCCACGGCGGCGGCGCTGATGGTGGGCCTCGCGCTGGTCGGCGGGATGTCGGTGGCGAGCGCCTCGATGTCGGCCTCGTTCGACCGGCAGATCGACCGCACCCTGGGCGCGGACTTCATCGTGCAGAGCGCCGGCTTCACCCCGTTCAGCGCCGATGTACGGCGCACGGTGCAGGGGACGGAGGGCGTCGGGCTGGTCGTACCGCAGCGGATCACGCCGCTCGCGGTGCGGATGCCGGACGGCAGACGGGTGCAGACGGCCGCCTCCGCCTACGGTCCGCGTCTGGACGACGTCGTGCACCTCACCTACGCGAGCGGCGGCACCGGGGCCGCGCTGGCGGACGGCCGGCTGGCGATGGACGCCAAGTTCGCGCAGGGTCACGGGGCGCGGCTGGGAAGCACGCTGCCCGTCGAGTTCCCCGGCGGCAAGGTGGCCCGGCTGACGGTCGGCGCGCTCACCAATCTGGAGTCGCCGGAGGGCTTCGGCACGCAGGGCGGCATCTTCCTGGGCCTCGGCACGGTGGACAAGTACGTCCCCGGCGGCCAGGACTCGGTGCTCTACGTCAACACGGCGCCCGGCACCGACGCGGCCGGCCTGCGGGCGAGCCTGACATCGGCGCTCAAGCCGTATCCGCAGCTCCAGGTCCGCGACCAGGCCGACTACAAAAAGCTGGTGCACGACCAGATCTCGGTACTGCTGTACCTGGTGTACGCCCTGCTCGGGCTGGCGATCGTCATCGCGGTGCTCGGCGTGGTCAACACCCTGGCGCTGTCGGTGGTGGAGCGCACCCGCGAGATCGGGCTGCTGCGGGCGATCGGGCTGAGCCGGCGGCAGTTGCGCCGGATGATCCGGCTGGAGTCGGTGGTGATCGCGGTGTTCGGCGCGGTCCTCGGGCTGGCGCTGGGGCTGGTGTGGGGCGTGTGCGGTCAGCAGGTGCTGGCGCTGCGCGGGCTGAAGGAGCTGCAGGTGCCGTGGGGCACCATCGTCGCCGTGATGATCGCTTCGGCGGTGGTGGGCGTGGTGGCTGCCCTGTTCCCGGCGCTGCGGGCGTCACGGATGAACGTACTGGCGGCCATCGCCCACGAGTGAGGGCCCCGGTCCGGTGGCGGGTTTCTCCCCGGCACGGCACGGTATAGATGGTCCGTACCGTGTGAACTGCAAGGGGGCGCGTCCTCGGCGCGGACTTCGGGCTCCCGCGCGGGCCCGCGCGTCTTCGAGGCCCGGCCGGCCACCCAGGTACCGCGTCCCCCAGCCGAAAAGGGATGCGCCATGACGACCGACACCAGCGACGGGCAGGTCGGCTTCGCCGATCTCGCCCTGGCCCCGGAGATCCAGCGGGCGCTGACCGCGCTCGGCTACGAGGAGCCCACCCCGATCCAGCAGGAGGCCATCCCGCCCCTGCTGGAGGGCAACGACCTGCTGGGACAGGCGGCCACCGGCACCGGCAAGACCGCCGCGTTCGCGCTGCCGGTGATCCAGCGCATCGCCGCCGAGGGCAGGGGCAAGGGACCCAGCGCGCTGGTGCTGGTGCCGACCCGCGAGCTGGCCATGCAGGTCTCGGAGGCCGTGCACCGCTACGGCACCGACCTCGGCGTCCGCGTCCTGCCGGTCTACGGCGGCCAGCCCATCGGCCGCCAGCTCCGCGAACTCCAGCGCGGGGTGGACGTGGTGGTGGCGACGCCGGGCCGCGCGCTGGACCACATCGCGCGCGGCACGCTGCCCCTCGGCGGCCTGCGCACGGTCGTGCTGGACGAGGCCGACGAGATGCTGGACATGGGGTTCGCGGAGGACATCGACTCGATCCTGGAGAACGTGCCGGAGGAGCGGCAGACGGTGCTGTTCTCGGCGACGATGCCCTCGCGGATCGACTCCATGGCGCGCAAGCACCTCAGCGACCCGGTGCGGGTGCGGATCGAGCGGGAGGCCCCGGCGCCGGGTGAGGCGCCGCGCGTGCGGGAGTCGGCGTACATCGTGGGGCGGGCGCAGAAGGCGGCCGCGCTGGGGCGGCTGCTGGACGTGGAGTCCCCGGAGGCGGCGATCGTGTTCTGCCGCACCCGTGACCAGGTCGACCAGCTCTCCGAGACCCTCAACGGGCGCGGCTACCGGGCCGAGGCGCTGCACGGCGGGCTGAGCCAGGAGCAGCGGGACCGGGTGATGGGCAGGCTGCGCGGCGGTACGGCGGACCTGCTGGTCGCCACCGACGTCGCGGCGCGCGGTATCGACGTCGAGCACCTCACGCACGTGATCAATTACGACGTGCCCTCGGCGCCGGAGTCGTACGTGCACCGCATCGGCCGGGTCGGGCGCGCGGGCCGCGAGGGCGTGGCGATCACGCTCGCGGAGCCCCGCGAGTCCCGGATGCTGAAGGCGATCGAGCGGGCGACCGGCCGGAAGGTCCCGCTGGAGAAGGTGCCCTCGGTGGCGGACCTGCGGGCCAGGCGGCTGGAGCTGACGCGGGCGGCGCTGCAGGAGAGCCTGATGGAGGACGGGGACCTGGAGCGGTTCCGGGTGGTGGTGGAGACCCTCGGGGACGAGTTCGACGTGATGGACGTGGCGCTGGCGGCGGTGAAGCTGGCCCACGAGTCGGGCGGGACGGCCTTCGACGAGGAGGAGATCCCGGAGCCGGCGCCCAGGGACCGCGACCGCGGAGACCGGGGCCGGGGCGGCGACCGCGACCGGGGCCAGCGCGGACGGCCGCGCGGCCGGACCTCGCCGGGCATGACCCGGCTGTTCGTCGGCGCCGGACGCAGCGCGGGCGTACGGCCGCAGGACCTCGTCGGCGCCATCGCCGGTGAGACCCGCCTGAGCGGCCGGGACATCGGCGCCATCGAGATCGCGGACCGCTTCTCCCTGGTGGAGGTCCCCGAGGAGGCGGCGGACGACGTCGTACGCGCCATGCGCGGCGCCAACGTCAAGGGCCGCCGGGCCCAGGTGCGCCGGGAGCGGGACCAGCCCCGCTGAGGGCGCGGCCGCCCGGTCTCGCGTACCGGAAACCTCCTGTTCCGGTGGTCGGTGGTCTGCTTGGCTCGGGGCATGAGCGATCCGAGCATCCGTCACGCCCTGCCCGCCGACATCGACGCCGTGCTGGCGTTCTGGGGCGAGGCCGCCGAGGGGACGAGCATCAGCGACGACCACGCCGGGGTTGCCCGGCTGATCGAGCGGGACCCGGAGGCCCTGCTCCTGGCGGAGTTGGACGGAGTGCTGGCCGGCACCGTCATCGCGGGCTTCGACGGCTGGCGGTGCTCGGCCTACCGGCTCGCGGTGCACCCCGGCCACCGCCGCCGGGGCATCTCGCGGGCGCTGCTGGCGGCGGCCGAGGACCGGTTCGCCGCGCTGGGCGGACGCCGTGTGGACGCGATGGTGCTGGTGCGCAACGAGACGGCGCACCATGCCTGGAGCGCGGCGGGGTACGGGCCGGAGGAGAAGTGGCGTCGCTGGGTCAAGCCGCTGACCGGCTGAACCCACGCGTGCCGCTTTGCTGATCCTTTACCATTGGGGCAGCACCTCGGCACTCGATGAAAGGTTGTGAGCGTCCGCCCATGGGCGACCCTGCCGGTCCGCGTCACCGACATCGCGCGGTCCTCCCCGTCCTGACCGATCCTGGGACGGAGGTGACCCGATGACCGAAGTGCTCCTCCTGCTGGTGGCGATCCTGCTCTCGCTCGCCTGCGGCGCCTTCGTCGCGGCCGAGTTCTCGCTGACCACGGTCGAGCGCGGCGAACTGGAGCGGGCCGCGGCGAACGGGGAGACCGGCGCCCAGGGCGCGCTGAAGGCCGTACGCCAGCTCACCTTCCAGCTCTCCGGCGCGCAGCTCGGCATCACCGTGACCAACCTGGTCGTCGGCATGCTGGCCGAGCCGTCCATCGCGGCGCTGCTCTCCGGGCCGTTCCGTGCGATGGGCCTCTCCGAGGCGTCGGCCGGCACGGCCGCGCTGGTGCTGGGCACCGCCCTGTCGACGGTGTTCCTGATGGTCGTCGGCGAACTGGTGCCGAAGAACTGGGCGATCTCCTCGCCGCTGGCCGTGGCCAAGCGGGTGGGCACCCCGCAGCGCTGGTTCAGCCTGGCCTTCCGCCCCTTCATCACCCACCTCAACAACACCGCCAACCGGGTCGTACGCCGCCTCGGTCTGGAGCCCGCCGAGGAACTGGCCTCCGCGCGCGGCCCGCAGGAACTGGTGGCGCTCGCCCGGCACTCCGCCAAGGCGGGCGCGCTGGAGCCGGACACCGCCGAACTGTTCGTGCGCACGCTGAACCTGGCGGACCTGTCGGCGGAGAACGTGATGACCCCCCGGGTCCAGGTCGTCGCCCTCGACACCCTGGCCACCTGCGAGGACGTGGCGAACGCGACGCGGGCCACCGGCCTCTCCCGCTTCCCGGTCTACCGGGGCAACCTGGACTCGGTGGTCGGCGTGGCCCACATCAAGGACGTACTGGCGCTGCCCGCCGAGGAGCGGCCGGTCCGCTCGGTCACCCAGATCATGCGCGAACCCCTGCTGGTCCCGGAGTCCCTGACCGTGGACCGCCTGCTGGACCGGCTGTCCGGCCGGCGCACCATGGCCGTCGTCATAGACGAGTACGGCGGCACGGCGGGCGTGGCCACGCTGGAGGACATCGTCGAGGAGGTCGTCGGCGAGGTCCGCGACGAGCACGACCCGCACGAGACCCCCGACCTGGCCCCGGCCGGCACCGACGACCGGGGCCGCACCCTGTACTCGGCGGACGGCGCGGCCCGCACCGACCAACTGGCGCGGGTGGGCCTGAAGGTGCACGACGGCCCGTACGAGACGCTGGCCGGGCTGATCGCCACCGAGCTGGGCCGTATCCCGGAGGTCGGCGACAGCGTGGACGTCGATGGCTGGCGCCTCGACGTGGTGGACGCCTCCGGGCACCGGGCCGCGCGGGTGCTGCTGCACGCGCCGGTGAAGGAATCGGACGGCGGGCACGCCGACGAGTCGACAGGGAGGGCGCGATGACCGCCGTACAGATCCTGATCGGTCTGGCGACCCTGGTCGTCAACGCCTTCTTCGTGGGCGCCGAGTTCGCGCTGATCTCGGTGCGCCGCTCGCAGGTGGAGCCGCTGGCCGTGGAGGGCGACAAGCGGGCCCGGCGGGTGCTGTGGGGGCTCGAGCACGTGTCGGCGCTGCTGGCGGCCGCGCAGCTCGGCATCACCCTGTGCACGCTGGTCCTCGGTGTGGTCGCGGAGCCGGCCATCGCGCATCTGCTGGAGCCGGTGTTCCACGCGGTCGGGGTACCCCCGGGGGCGGGGCACGCGGTGTCGTTCGTGATCGCGCTGACCCTGGCCACCTATCTGCACATGCTGCTGGGCGAGATGGTGCCCAAGAACATCGCGCTGGCCGAACCGGTGCGCACCGCGCTGCTGCTCGGCCCGCCGCTGGTGGCGCTGGCGCGTGCGCTGCGGCCGGTGATCTTCGCCATCAACGCCTTCGCCAACGGCCTGCTGAAGCTGCTGCGGGTGGAGGCCAGGGACGAGGTGTCCGCGACCTTCACCGACACCCAGCTGGCCGAGATCGTCAAGGACGCCACGGAGGCGGGCCTGATCGACGACCGGGCGCAGGAGCGGCTGCACGACGCGCTGGAGCTGGGCAGCCGCCCGGTCCGGGACGTGGTGGTGCCGCTGGAGCGGGTGGTCTACACGAGCGTCGGGGTCACCCCGGAGGAGTTGGAGCGGCTGTCGGCGGAGTCGGGGTTCTCCCGGTTTCCGGTGGTCGACGTGGGACGCCGGATCGTGGGCTACCTGCATGTGAAGGACGCGCTGGACGCCTCGCCGCGCGACGTGCCGTTCCGGCTGCGCGACATGCGGCCGATCGCGCGGGTGCGGGAGTCCTCCCCGCTGGACGACGTGCTCACCGCGATGCGCGGCAGCCGTACGCACGTGGCGGCGGCGATCGGCGCGGACGGCAGACTGGCCGGGCTGGTGACCATGGAGGACGTGCTGCGGGAGCTGTTCGGGCAGCCCGCCTGAGCGGTGCCGGGGGTGGGGGCGGGGGGACCGACCGGTGGGTATGGCGCCGGGATACCATCGCTGTCGCCATGCAGACGAATCCCACACCTCCCGCATACACCAGCCTCGTCGCCCTCGGTGACTCCTTCACCGAGGGCATGTCGGACCTGCTGCCCGACGGCTCCTACCGGGGCTGGGCGGACCTCCTGGCGGCCCGGATGGCCGCCCGCACGCCCGGCTTCCGGTACGCCAACCTGGCGGTGCGCGGCAAGCTGATCCAGCAGATCGTGGACGAGCAGGTACCGCTCGCCGCCGCGATGCGCCCCGACGTGATCACGCTGGTCGGCGGGCTCAACGACACGCTGCGCCCCAAGTGCGACATGGTCCGGGTGCGGGACCTGCTGACCGAGGCCGTGGAACGGCTGGCGCCGAACTGCGTGCGGCTGGTGCTGATGCGCAGCCCCGGCCGCCAGGGCCCGGTGCTGGAACGGTTCCGGCCGCGCATGGAGGAGCTGTTCGCCTGCGTGGACGAGCTGGCCGCCAAGCACGACGCGGTGGTGGTCGACCTGTACGGGGCGCCCTCGCTGGGCGACCCGCGCCTGTGGGACGTGGACCGGCTGCACCTCACCCACGAAGGGCACCGGCGGGTGGCCGAGGCGGTCTGGCAGGCGCTCGGCCACGACGCCGAGGACGCCGAGTGGCGCACCCCCATGGCGGCCACCCCGCCCCCCGGCTGGGGGGCCCGCCGGGTCGCGGACGTCCGCTTCACCCGCCAGTACCTGCTCCCCTGGATAGCCCGCCGCCTCACCGGCCGCTCCTCCGGCGACGGCCTCCCGGCCAAGCGCCCGGACCTGCTCCCCTACGAGCTGACGCAGGAGGACCCGGTGTAGCACCGGTCACCCGACGCGGGAGCCGGCACCGTCCAGGGACACCCCGACCCGGCCGGCGACGGTGGTGAGGGCCGGACCCAGGGGGAGGGCGACCCGCGCGCGGGCGTGGACGTCGCCTCGGGTGGGGGCCAGGTTGACGATGAGCACCGGCTTGCCGGCCTCGGCCGCCTGGCGGACGAAGCGGAGGCCGGACATCACCGTCAGCGAGGAGCCCAGGACCAGCAGCGTGGCCGCCTCGCGGACCAGGGCGCGGCAGTGCGCGACCCGGGCGGGCGGGACGGCCTCGCCGAAGAAGACCACGTCCGGCTTGAGGATGCCGCCGCAGACCGCGCAGGGCACCACGCGGAAGTCCCCGACCTGGTCGTCGGTGAGGTCGGCGTCGCCGTCCGGGTTGATGCCGGCGGCCACCGGGTCGAACCCCGGATTCGCCTCCTCCAGGCGCTCGGCGAGTACGCGGCGGGCGCTGACGTCGCCGCAGGAGAGGCAGACGACCCGGTCGAGGCTGCCGTGGAGTTCCACGACAGCCTCGCTCCCGGCCGCCTGGTGCAGGCCGTCGACGTTCTGGGTGATCACGCCGGAGAGCATGCCGTGCCGCCCGAAGGCGGCCACCGCCCGGTGCCCGGCGTTGGGGCGGGCCCGGCCGAAGGTACGCCAGCCGAGGTGGCTGCGGGCCCAGTACCGGCGCCGGGCCGGGGCCCCGGCGGTGAAGTCCTGGTAGGTCATCGGGGTGTGCCGGCTCAGGCTGCCGCCCTCGCCCCGGTAGTCGGGGATGCCGGACTCGGTGGAGATGCCCGCCCCGCTGAGTACGAGCACCCCGCCCGCGCTCAGCGCCTCGGCGACCGGCTCCGGGTCCGTGATGCCCGGCGGCAGATCTCCGCTCGGGGTCCAGCTCAACGTAGGACGCATGCGCATAGTGCAAGAGTAGGGAATCCGCCTTCGGTGCCCGGCCCGCGCGCCTTGTAGCTTCCTCCGAGCCACCCCACGGCGCTGGCCTGCACGAATCGCCAGTACAATCCGTACACGTGACTTCAGCGCCCGCCAAGCCCCGCATCCCCAACGTCCTCGCCGGACGGTACGCCTCCGCCGAGCTCGCCACGCTCTGGTCGCCCGAGCAGAAGGTGAGGCTGGAGCGGCAGCTCTGGCTCGCCGTGCTGCGCGCCCAGAAGGACCTGGGCATCGAGGTGCCGGACGAGGCGATCGCCGACTACGAGCGCGTCCTGGACACCGTCGACCTGGCCTCCATCGCCGAGCGCGAGAAGGTCACCCGGCACGACGTGAAGGCGCGGATCGAGGAGTTCAACGACCTCGCCGGGCACGAGCACGTCCACAAGGGCATGACCTCGCGCGACCTCACCGAGAACGTCGAGCAGCTCCAGATCCGGCTCTCCCTGGAGCTGGTCCGCGACCGCACGGTGGCCGTGCTGGCCCGCCTCGGCAGGCTGTCGGGCGAGTACGCCGAGCTGGTCATGGCCGGGCGCTCGCACAACGTGGCCGCGCAGGCCACCACTCTGGGCAAGCGGTTCGCCACCGCCGCCGACGAGCTGCTGGTGGCCTACGGCCGGGTCGACGAGCTGCTGGGCCGCTACCCGCTGCGCGGCATCAAGGGCCCGGTCGGCACCGCGCAGGACATGCTGGACCTGCTGGGCGGGGACGCGGCCAAGCTGGCCGAGCTGGAGCAGCGCATCGCCCACCACCTGGGCTTCGGCCAGGCGTTCACCTCGGTCGGCCAGGTCTACCCGCGCTCGCTGGACTACGAGGTCGTCACCGCGCTGGTGCAGCTGGCGGCGGCGCCGTCCTCGCTGGCCAAGACGGTCCGGCTGATGGCCGGGCACGAGCTGGTCACCGAGGGCTTCAAGCCGGGCCAGGTCGGCTCGTCCGCGATGCCGCACAAGATGAACACCCGCTCCTGCGAGCGCGTCAACGGCCTGATGGTGATCCTGCGCGGCTACGCCTCGATGACCGGCGAGCTGGCGGGCGACCAGTGGAACGAGGGCGACGTGTCCTGCTCGGTGGTGCGCCGGGTCGCGCTGCCGGACGCGTTCTTCGCGCTGGACGGCCTGCTGGAGACGTTCCTGACCGTGCTGGACGAGTTCGGCGCCTTCCCGGCCGTCGTCGCCCGCGAGCTGGACCGCTACCTGCCGTTCCTCGCCACGACCAAGGTGCTGATGGGCGCGGTGCGCGCGGGCGTGGGCCGCGAGGTCGCGCACGAGGCGATCAAGGAGAACGCGGTGGCCACCGCCCTCGCCATGCGCGAGCAGGGCGCCGAGCGCAACGACCTGCTGGACAAGCTCGCCGCCGACGACCGGCTGCCGCTGGACCGCGAGCAGCTGGCCGCGCTGATGGCCGACAAGCTGTCCTTCACCGGTGCGGCCGCCGACCAGGTCGGCGTGGTCGTGGGCCGGATCGAGGAGATCGCCAAGCAGCGTCCGGAGGCGGCCGGTTACACGCCCGGAGCGATCCTCTGAGCCCCCTGACCCAGGCGGAACTGGAGGCCGCCCGCGACCGTCTCGTGCCCGACGTGCTCGCGGACGGCCTCCATGTCCTGTTCTGCGGCATCAATCCGGGCCTGATGTCGGCGGCCACCGGCCACCACTTCGCCCGCCCCGGCAACCGCTTCTGGCCGGTGCTGCACCGCTCCGGCTTCACGCCGCGCCAGCTCAAGCCGGCCGAGGAGCGTGAGCTGCTCGCCTACGGCCTCGGCATCACCAACGTGGTGGCCAGGGCGTCGGCCCGCGCGGACGAGCTGTCGGCCGAGGAGTACGTCGAGGGCGGCCGGGTGCTGGCCGCCAAGGTGGAGCGGTACGCGCCCCGCTGGCTGGCCGTGGTCGGCGTGACCGCGTACCGTGCGGCCTTCGGCGACCGCAAGGCCCAAGTGGGCCCGCAGGAGCGCACGTTCGGCGACACCCGCGTCTGGGTGCTGCCCAACCCGAGCGGCCTGAACGCCCACTGGACGGTGGCGGGCATGGCGGAGGAGTTCGGCCGGCTGCGGGAGGCGGTCTAGGGCGGGACTTTGCGGCCCCGCCCTAGGGCGGGGCCGTACGGGTCACCGTGGCGAGGAGGCGTATCTCCTCGGTCTCCTCCCGGTCGGCCACGCCGAGGGCGAGCCACACCTCCTCCGCCTGCCAGACGTCGAGTTCGTCGGTGCGCAGGCAGAGGGTGGCCCAGGGCTCGGGTATCTCCTCGCCGCCGGCGAGGCGCAGGCGGAGGGTGAGCTGGCCCCAGGGGGGTGCCTCGCCCCAGCGGGCGCCGAGGTGCTGGGCCATCGCCTCGCGCAGGGCGTGGACGTCGTCCGCGGCGGGTCCCGGCCCGTGGCCGGTCTCCAGTTCCACGGTGTGGTGACCGGCCCCGCCCGCCGGGAGGTCCCGCGTGCGGAGCCGGTCGATGGCGGCGAGGTGCCGTGCGACGACATCCATGCACTCCAGTAAAGCCGCCGCCACTGACAATTGGCGGCGCGTCAGGCGTGTCAGGCGTCCCGCCGCCGCACGCACCAGGCGCCCGCGCCCAGCGCCGCCCCCGCCCACAGCGCGGTCACCGCGAGCCCGGTCCAGGGGCCGAGCGGGCCCTCGGGGGCGCTGTGCAGGGCGAGTTGGCCCGCCCGGTCGGGCAGACAGTCGGCGACTCCCGAGGCGAGGTCTCCGACGACGAAGGACACGGTCAGCAGGAACGGGATCAGCAGCCCGAGCGTGCCGGCCCCGCTGCGCAGCACGGCCGCGAGTCCGGCGGCCAGCAGCGCCATCAGCGTCGGATACAGCGCGCAGCCGACCACCCCGCGCAGCCCCTCCGCCCAGGTGAGCCCCGCCGTCCCGCTGCCCACCGCCAGCGTGAACAGCCCGGTCGGCAGCCCCACCGCGAGCACCGGCAG
>NZ_WWKH01000359.1:0-8392 GCF_009865595.1 Streptomyces sp. SID1328
AGCGGGGCGGGAACGACGTGGGTGGCGGCGGGGGCGGGGGCGGGGGCGAAGGCGGTGAAGACGGACATGGCTGAACTCCCGTGAGGCAGGCCGGAGTCACCGCGCGCAGGGCATGCGGACGCGGCACCGGAGGAAGGGTGAAAGGGGGTGTGCGGAGGCGGGGCTCGGCGGCCCTAGCGCATTCGCTTGCTCACGGAAGAAGCTCCCTCGTACGACCAGGACCCCTGGTTCTCGAGGGGTCCGCGCTTGCCGTAGACCTTCTGGACTACGGCCTGGTCCTCACCCGGAGCACCCCGCCACGGACGGAGGGTTGCCGGACAGCCGGCCGGGGCCGCATGGCTGTCGCTCATGACCTGATCAGGAAGCTAGCCGGACGGAGTGCGTGGCGCAACCGCCGTCCGGATGCCGGAACGCCGGCGCGGCGGGGAGCGGCCGCTCCCCGCCGCGCCGGAAGAACGGCTCCTACCGGTTGCTGGCGGCCACCCACCGCTCCAGCGTGCGCTCCGCCGCCCCGGAGTCGATGGACTCGGCCGCTCTCGCCATGCCCGCCCGGAGCTGGTCCGCCAGCGGCGCCTCCGTCGGGTCCAGCGCGACCAGCGCCGCCGCCGAGTTCAGCAGCACCGCTTCCCGCACCGGCCCCCGCTCGCCCTCCAGCACCTTGCGGGCCACCATCGCGTTGTACGCCGGGTCGCCGCCGCGCAGCGCGTCCACCGGCACCAGCTCGATGCCGACGTCACGCGGGTCGAAGACCTCCTCGGTGACCTTGCCGTCGCGCACGATCCACACCCGCGAGGGCGAGGTGGTGGTCAGCTCGTCCAGCCCGTCCTCGCCCCGGAAGACCAGCGAGGAGTTCCCGCGCTCGGCGAAGACGCCCGCGACGATCGGCGCCATGGCCAGGTTGGCCACGCCCACCGCCTGGGACCGCACCCGCGCCGGGTTGGTCAGCGGACCGATCACATTGAAGACCGTACGGATGCCGAGCTGGCCGCGGGCGGCACCGACATGACGCAGTGCCGGGTGGAACTTGACCGCGAAGCAGAAGGTGATCCCCGCCTCCTCCGCGACCTCGGCCACCCGCTTGGGCGTCAGCTCCAGGTTCACCCCGAGCCGCTCCAGCACGTCCGAGGAGCCGGACGCGGAGGACGCGGCCCGGTTGCCGTGCTTGATGACCTTCGCGCCGGTGCCGGCGACCACGATGGAGGACATCGTGGAGATGTTCACCGTCTTGGCGCCGTCCCCGCCGGTGCCGACGATGTCGACGGTCCGGCCCGGCACCTCGATGACATTGGCGTGGTCGTACATCGCCCGGACGATCCCGGTGATCTCCTCGACCGTCTCGCCCTTGGCCCGCAGCGCCACCAGGAAGCCCGCGATCTGGGCGTCCGTGGCCTCGCCGCGCATGATCCGGTTCATCGCCCAGGCGGTGGCGTCGGCACTCTGGTCCCGGCCCTCCAGCAGGGCGTTCAGTACCTCGGGCCAGGAACGGCCCGCCGCGGTGTCGCCTCCAGCGGGGGTCACAGCGCTCATCAGCCGCTCCTGGGTGTGTGAGAGAAAAGCAGGTGTTCCGGGGCACGCGGGGTGCCCGCTCCCACCCTATCCAGCCCGAACAGGGCGAAGGGCCCCGCCGGTGTTCCGGACGGGGCCCTTCGGCCGTGGCGTGGCGACGCGCGCGGGGATCAGTGGTGGCCGTGGCCGCTCGTGATCTCCTTGTACTCGTCGACGGTGGGCTTGGGGATCTGGTTGTCCTTGCCGTAGTAGGCGTTGGACAGCTTGACCCGGAGCCGCTCGGTGGGCTTCACCTTGCGCTCGACCCCGTTCTCGTCGACCGTGGGGCCGATCTCGGCGGGCTCGTACTGGTGGTGGGCCGTCAGGGTGTGGAGCTGCTCCTGGCTGAGCGGCTCGTGCACCTCGATGAACTCACCGTGCGGCAGGCGCTTGATGATGCCGGTCTCGCGGCCGTGCAGCACCTTCTCCTTGTCCCGGCGCTGGAGACCGAGGCAGATCCGCTTGGTGGCGATGAACGCGATCACCGGTCCGGCGAAGAAGAAGATCCGGACGAACCAGGTGACCTGGTTGATCGACAGGTGGAAGTGGGTGGCCCACAGGTCGTTGCCACCCCCGACCAGACCGATCATGTACACCGTGACCCAGGCGACGCCGAACGCGGTACGCGTCGGGGCGTTGCGCGGGCGGTCCAGGATGTGGTGCTCACGCTTGTCGCCGGTGACCCAGGACTCGATGAACGGGTAGACCGCGATGGCCATCAGCACGACACCGAACAGGACCAGCGGGATGAACACGCCCAGGACCAGCGTGTGGCCCCAGAAGTTGACCTCCCAGCCCGGCATGTAACGGACCAGACCCTCGGCGAAGCCCATGTACCAGTCGGGCTGGGCACCGGTGGAGACCTGGTCGGGCCGGTACGGGCCCATCGCCCAGATCGGGTTGATCTGCGTGATGCCCGCGATGAGCGCGATCACACCGAAGACCAGGAAGAAGAAGCCTCCGGCCTTGGCCATGTACACCGGCAGCAGCGGCATGCCGACGACGTTGGTCTCCTTCTTCCCCGGACCCGCGAACTGCGTGTGCTTGTGGTAGAAGACCAGGATCAGGTGCGCCACCATCAGGCCGAGCATGATGCCCGGCAGCAGCAGGATGTGGATCGAGTAGAACCGGGCCACGAAGTCGTGACCGGGGAACTGCCCGCCGAAGAGGAAGAACGAGATGTACGTGCCGACGATCGGCATGGACAGGATCGCGCCCTCGGTGAAGCGCACACCGGTGCCGGAGAGCAGGTCGTCCGGGAGCGAGTAACCGGTGAAACCGGTGAACATGCCGAGGACGAACAGCAGGAAGCCGAACAGCCAGTTGACCTCACGCGGCTTGCGGAACGCGCCGGTGAAGAACACGCGCATCATGTGCACGAACATGCCGGCGAGGAAGATCAGCGCGGCCCAGTGGTGGATCTGCCGGATGAGCAGACCACCGCGCACATCGAAGGAGATGTGCAGGGTCGAGTTGAACGCCTCCGACATCAGCTGCCCCTGGAGCGGGACGTAGCTGCCGTGGTACTCCACCTCGTTCATCGACGGGTGGAAGAACAGCGTCAGGTACACACCGGTCAGGATGATGATGAGGAAGCTGTACATGCAGACTTCGCCCAGCATGAACGACCAGTGGTCCGGGAAGACCTTGCGCATGTTGGCCTTGGCCAGGGCGTAGATCCCCAGCCGGCCGTCCGCCCAGTCGGCGACGCGCTCGCCGGCCGGCGCCTTCCCGCGCGAGCGGGGGGCTTCGTTCGCTTCAGTACTCATCCGCGCTCCCAGAATGCAGGACCGACGGGCTCCGCGAAGTCGCCGAGCGCCTCGAGGTAGCCCTCGTCGTTCACACCGATGCGGAGCTGCGGCAGGGCGTGACCGGCGGGGCCGAAGATCACTCGGGCACCGTCGGAGAGGTCGAAGGTGGACTGGTGGCACGGGCAGAGCACGTGGTGCGTCTGCTGCTCGTACAGGGAGATCGGGCAGCCCACGTGGGTGCAGATCTTCGAGAACGCGACGATGCCCTCGTGGGACCAGGCCAGTTCCTGCTTGTCCTTGATGTCGTTCGGCAGGAGCCGGACGATCATCAGGGCGGCCTTGGCGATCTCGTTCTGGAAGTCCTCGTCCGTCTCCTCCAGGCCCTCGGGCTTGGCGAAGGTCAGCGAGCCGACGGCCACGTCCTCGGGACGCAGCGGCTCGTTGGTGTTGACGTTGACGAGGAGCTTGCCCTTCGCCCACAGCGTGTGGCGGAGCGAGCTGTGCGGCAGCGGACCGAGGTCGCGCAGCAGCATGACGCCGGAGAGCGGGACCAGGGCCAGCGCGCCGAACATCGTGTTGCGGATCAGCTTGCGACGGCCGATGCCGGACTCCGCGGCTCCCTGGCGGAAGTCCTCGAAGACCTGGGCGCGGACCGTGGGGTCCGCCGCGATCGGGTGGCGCTCGGCCACCATCTCGACGTCGGACATCAGGGTGCGCGCCCAGTGGACGGCGCCCGCGCCGATGCAGAACAGCGCCACACCGAGGGTCAGGCCCAGCGCGAAGTTGAGCGCGCTGATGTGACCGATCGGGAAGACGAAGATCGACTTGTCGTGCGGGATCGTCACGTACGACGCGATGAAGGCGACGGTGGCCAGCATCGAGATCGTGAACAGCAGGGCGACCGCGCGCTCGGACCGCTTGGCGGCCCGCTCGTCGATGTCCTGCGCACGGTGCTCGTGCGGCGGCATGCCCGGGTCGGCGAACGGCGTCTCTTCGTCCGCGACGCTCACCGAGCCGTGCGCGTGGTCCTGCGCGGCGGGCAGGTTCTCTTCTGGAATGTCTTGGCTACTCATGACTTCTTGGCCTTTGCGGTCCGAGCGGCGACCCAGACGGCGACCGCGATCAGCGCGCCGAGGCCGAAGATCCAGGCGAACAGGCCCTCACTGACCGGGCCGAGTCCGCCCAGCGCAAGGCCGCCGGGGTTCTCGGTCTCGCTGCTGTTGACCGCGTTCAGGTACGCGATGATGTCCTTCTTGTTCTTCTCCGTCATGGTGGTGTCGGGGAAGGACGGCATGTTCTGCGGGCCGGTCTGCATGGCCTCGTAGATGTGCTTGGGCGCGACGCCCTCGAGGCTCGGCGCGTACTTGCCCTTGGTCAGGGCGCCACCCTTGCCGACGAAGTTGTGGCACTGCGCGCAGTTGGTGCGGAACAGCTCGCCACCCTTGGCGATGTCCGCGCCGTCCTTGGAGTACTGCTCCTTGGTCGGCACGTTCGGGCCGGCGCCCAGCGACGCGACGTACGCGGCGAGCTGGTCGATCTGGGCCTGGGTGTAGATCGGCTTCTTGGCCGGGATCTGAGCCATCTGCGAGCTGGAGGCGGGCATCCGGCCGGTGCCGACCTGGAAGTCGACCGCGGCGGCGCCGACGCCGACCAGGCTCGGGCCGTCGGAGGAGCCCTGGCCACCGGTGCCGTGGCAGCTTGCGCAGCCGACCTCGTAGAGCTTCTGGCCCTCCTTGATGGTCAGGGACTGGGAGGTTTCATCGGCCTGCGCCTTGCCCGCGGGCGCGAACGCGGCGTACAGCCCCCCAGTGGCCGCCAGCGCGAGGAGTAGGACGACGACCGCCGCCAGCGGATGGCGTCGTCGTGCGGAGAGCTTTTTCACGGATTACCCCGGTGTCAGGATCTTCTGCGTCGGTGCTTCTGGATGTGCGGGTCTTGCCCGCTACTTGATCAAGTAGATCGTGGCGAAGAGGCCGATCCAGACCACATCGACGAAGTGCCAGTAGTAGGACACGACGATGGCGGCGGTCGCCTGCTCGTGAGTGAACCTCTTGGCCGCGTAGGTGCGGCCGAGGACCAGCAGGAAGGCGATGAGTCCGCCCGTCACGTGCAGGCCGTGGAAGCCGGTGGTCAGGTAGAACACGGAGCCGTAGACGTCGGAGGACAGCGAGATGCCGTCCTTCTTCACCAGTTCCGTGTACTCGAAGATCTGTCCGCCGATGAAGATCGCACCCATCACGAAGGTGACGATGAACCATCCGCGGAGCTTCTTCACGTCCCCGCGCTCGGCGGCGAACACGCCGAGCTGGCAGGTCAGGGAGGAGAGCACCAGGATCGTGGTGTTCGTCGCGGAGAAGGGCACATTCAGCGCGTGCGCCATCTCCTTCCAGTGATCCAGTCCGGTCACCGATCGAGCGGTGAAGTACATCGCGAAGAGGGCCGCGAAGAACATCAGCTCGGAACTCAGCCAAATGATGGTTCCGACGCTGGTGAGGTTCGGCCGGTTGACCGACGGGTGCGCGTGCCCGGTATCTACTGTCGTTGCTGTCGCCACGACCGACATTATGTCGGTCGCTTATCTCGCCCTCACTCCGGGGGTGCCGTTCGGAGTGTCTTCGCCTGTCGTACCGGTGTTGACGTGCTGTCCGGGGGAGTAGCATCCGGCCCACAATGGCCTGTCCGCAAGACGCCGACGTCTCGGAGGAAGCATGCAGCCGACCGCCACCGTGCTGGTGTACAGCGACGACTCCAACACCCGCGAACAGGTACGGCTCGCCGCCGGACGCCGGCCGGCCCCGGACGTGCCGCTGGTGGAGTTCGTCGAGTGCGCCACGCCCGAGGCCGTGGTGCGCGAGGTGGACCGGGGCGGCATCGACGTCTGCGTGCTGGACGGCGAGGCGGTGCCCATGGGCGGCATGGGGGTCTGCCGTCAGATCAAGGACGAAGTCTTCGGCGCTCCCCCGGTGTTGCTGCTCATGGGCCGCCCCCAGGACGCCTGGCTGGCGACCTGGAGCCGGGCCGACGCGGCGGTGACGCTGCCGGTCGACCCGATGGAGTTCGCGGAGGCGCTCGCCTCCCTGCTGCGCCGCAAGCGCCTCCAGAACGCCTAGAACGGCCCGCAGAAGGGGTGCGGGGACCCGCCCGGCTCCCGCACCCCGGAGCCTCATGCGGCGGCGGGGCGCAGGCGTACGGAGTCCCTGGGCGCGGAGCCGTTCTGAGCGGCCCCGTTGAGGGCGCTGCCGGTGCCCCATTTCTTCCAGTCCACGTTCCAGTCGCCGAAGCCGTTGCCGAAGTCCTCCATGGCGTGGCCGTTGGAGTTGACGACCTTCACGATGTCGCCGGCGCGGACGTGGTCGAAGAACCATTCGGCGTTCCCGGTGCTCATGCCGGTGCAGCCGTGGCTGACGTTGGCGTAGCCCTGCGAGCCGACCGACCAGGGCGCGGCGTGCACGTACTCACCCGACCAGGTGACGCGAGTGGCGTAGTACACCAGCAGGTCGTACGAGTCGGAGCTGCCCTCGGCGATGCCGACGGTGGTTCCGCGCATCCGTACGAAGTACTGCTTCTCCAGGACCACCTTGACGCCGTTGCGGGTCTCGAAGCCGGGCTTGCCGGTGGTGACCGGGATGGTGTTGATCGCCTCACCGTTCTTGTAGAACGTGAGCTGGTGGGTGGCGGCGTCGGTGATGGCCTCCACCTTGTCCCCGATGGTGATCTTCAGGTCTTTGCTCTTGCCACCGCGCAGCCGGTCGGTGATCTTGATCCCGTCGAGGTTGCTGTGCACCCGGACGGTGGCGTGGGCGGGCCAGTACTCCTTGGGCCGGTAGTGGAGTTCCTTGTCACTGACCCAGTACCAGGAACCCTGCACGGCGGGGACCGAGTCCACCCGCAGCCCGCTCTCCACCACGGCCCGCTGGGCCTTGTCCTTGACCGGCTGGTCGAGGTTGGCCGTGATGGGCTGCCCGACGCCGTACTCCCCCGCCTCGGGCCCGAAGGTGACACCGAGGCTCTTCTTGCTCGCCGTCTTGGTGGTGGCGAAGTCGAGGACCTTGCGGCCGGGGGCGCCGTCCTCGTCCTCGGTGCTCACACGGACCGTGTAATGGGCGTTGGCGGCCAGCGGGGAGGTGCTGTGCCAGCGTCCGCCGTCGGCGGCGAGTTCGCCCGCCACATAGCGGCCTGTGGCGTCCCTGGCGGTGACGTCGGTGATCCGGCCCTCGCCGCTCTTGAGCGTGACCTCCAGGGGCTTGTCCGGATCGACCTGCTTCGCCTTGTCGGTGGGCGCGTTGAAGACGATCTGGTCGGCCGCGTCGTACGGGTTGGACGACAGGGCATTGCCGTCCGAGCCGCAGCCGGTGACGCCCGCGCCGAGGGCGGCCACCAGCATGGCGGAGCTGACCACGGTGCGGGTCCGCGCAGTGTGATTCATACGATCACGCTATGAGAAGAGGACGTCACTGGCTCGGCACGTAACCCGTACGAGGGACGGACACTGCGGCAAACGGACACCACGGCAAAGGGAGGAGCCCGGACCCTCCTGATGGAGTGTCCGGGCTCCCGCCGGGTACTGCGCCGTGTTGCTGTGCCGTCCTACTGGGTGCGGTTCTCACCGCGGTAGTACTCGAACACCCAGCCGAAGAGGCCGATGGCGATCAGGGGTGCCGAGAAGTACAGCAGCCACCAGCCGACCGCGATGCCCAGGAAGGCCAGCGCACCGCCGACCGCCAGGGCCAGCGGCTGCCAGCTGTGCGGGCTGAAGAAGCCCAGCTCGCCCGCGCCGTCCGCGACGTCGGCCTCCTTGTCGTCCTGCGCGCCCGCGTCGACCCGCCGGGCGGTGAAGCCCAGGTAGAAGCCGATCATGATGCACAGGCCGAAGGCCAGGAAGAGCGCCGTGGTGCCGGCCGGCTCCTTCGACCACACGCCGTACACGACGGCCATGACCAGGACGAAGATGCTCAGCCAGAAGAACATCCGACCTTGGATCTTCACTTGCCGGCCTCCTTGCTGCCCGCGATGGCGGCGCCGTGACCGGCGTGCTCAAGCTGCTCCAGCGCGGCGATCTCGGGGTGGTGCAGGTCGAACGCCGGGGATTCGCTGCG
>NZ_WWKH01000360.1:0-10215 GCF_009865595.1 Streptomyces sp. SID1328
CCGCCGCAGCCCACGATGGCGGGCCTCGCGCCCCGCGTCGCGGCCGCCTTCGCGGTCCCGCACGTCCGCGTGGACGCCCTCTGTCTGACCTCCGTCTCGCTCACCCTCGCCATCGGGGAACCGCTGCGCCAGATCCATGCGGGAGGGCTGAAACCGGCCAAGATCGACGTACGGCTGCTGCTGCCGAGCCGCGACATCGCCCTCGCCTTCCCCGCCCCGGTGGACGCCGCCGACACCGCTCTGCTGCACCGGCGCTGGCTGGCCCAGCGCAACGCCCAGGGCCAGGTGCTCCGGCACAACCTGCTCGCGCTGCGCGCCACGCACGGCATCGACGTCCGGGTCCGCTTCCGCGCGCTCCCCTTCACGCCACCGGTCAAGCTGTACCTGCTCAACGGCTCCGAGGCGCTGTTCGCGTACTACACGCTGGCCCGGCGGGAGCGGGACATCGGCCCGGAGCACCTGACGCTGTACGACGCCGAGGGCACCCGGTCGATGCTGTTCGCCTTCGCGCGGGGGGCGGGGGAGCGGGACGCCGAGTTCGTGACGCAGTCCCGGCTCTGGTTCGACGCGCTGTGGGAGACGATCAGCTCGGATCTGGTGCTGGGGTAGCCGAGTTGGCGGCCAACTCTGGCCTGCTGGGTTGCACTTGGCAGCTACTTGCCGACAACTGCCCGTAGATGAACTGAGGTTGTACCGTTTGGTCGTGACCCAGGAGAACGTGGCAGTGAGCGGCAGACGGTTCACCGCCCAGGAGATCGCCGACGCCCTGCGCGCCCGCATCCGCGCCGGCGAGCTGAGGGCGGGCGAGCGGCTGCCCACCCAGGCCGAGCTGGCCGAGGAGTTCGGCGTGGAGCGCGGCGCGGTCCGCCAGGCGCTGCGCCTGCTGCACGACGAGGGTCTGCTCACCGGCGTCACCAAGGGCAGCCCGCCGCGCGTCGCGGAGCCCGCCCCCGCCCAGGACGGCCCCCAGCCCACGATGGTCGCCCTCGCCCACCGGCTGGCGGAGGCGTTCACCGCGCCCCACGTGCGCGTGGACGCCGTCTGCCTCACCGCGCAGAGCCTGATCCCCGCGCTCGGCGAGCCGCTGCGGCTGATCCACGAGGGCCGGGTGCGCCCCGAGCGCATCGACGTACGCGTCCTGCTGCCCTCGCGGGACATCAGCCTCGCCTTCCCGGTCCCGGTGGACCCCGAGGGGGACGACGCGGACCCGGTGCACCGGCGCTGGCTGGCGATGCGCAACGCCCAGGGGCAGGTGCTCCAGTACAACCTCAACGCCCTGCGCGCCACGCACGACATCGACGTCCACGTCACCTTCCGAGCGCTGCCGTTCACCCCGCCGGCCAAGCTGTACCTGCTCAACGGCGCGGAGGCGCTGTACGCGTACTACATGGTCACCCGGCGCGAGGAGCCCACCGACACCGGCACCCTGGAGATGTTCGACACCCTCGGCTCGGAGTCGATGCTGTTCTCCTTCGAGAAGCGGTCGGGTCAACGGGACGCCTCCTTCGTGGAACAGTCGCAGAAGTGGTTCGACGCCCTCTGGGAAACCATCACGACGGACCTGACACTCTCCTAGTGACTTCCAAGACGCCGGAAACGACGCAGCATGAGCTGATGGCGACCGAAACGGTCGAGGAGAAGCGCGACCAGAGGATCGAGAAGCTACGGGAACTGATCGGCGCGCGGGTCGTCCTCTGGGACTTCGACGGCCCGGTCTGCCGCCTCTTCGCCCGGCACCGCGCCGAGCGGGTGGCGGCCGGGCTGGTGGAGTGGCTGGCCGGACGCGGACTGCGCGGGCTGCTCTCCGAGGACGAGCGGGAGACGCTGGACCCGCAGGTGGTGCTGCGTGCGGTGGACCGCCGCCATCCCGGCAGCGACCTGGTCGCCGAGCTGGAGGAACGCCTGACCCAGGACGAGCTGGTGGCCGCCGCCTCGGCCCTGCCGACCGCGTACGCCGACCCGCTGATCCGTACCTGGTCCGCCGTCGGCTCCCGGCTGGCCGTCACCACCAACAACTCCCCGCGCGTGGTCCACGCCTACCTCGCCGGACGCGGCCTGACCGGCTGCTTCGCCCCGCACATCTACGGCCGTACCGCCGACCTGCACCGCCTCAAGCCCGATCCGCACTGCCTCAACCGGGCCCTCGCCGCCCTGGGCGCCGCCCCCGAGTCCGCGCTGATGATCGGGGACTCGCCCACCGACCTCGTCGCCGCCGAGCGGGCCGGGGTCCGCTTCCTCGGTTACGCGAGCGGTGAGCGCCGGGCCAGACAACTCCGTGCCGCGGGGGCCGACACGGTCCTCACCTCCCTGGAGCCCGTGCTGCTGGCCCTGCGCGGGTAGCTTGCGGGCACGTGTGTGCGCTCTGTCCCCGGTCCGGGGGAACCGGGCCGGAGTCGTGGGGCCGGGACCCGCTCCCGAGGCGGTACCGTGCTGCCACTTCCGCCCCTTTCGGCAGGGCGCACGGCGAGAGAACGGGCCATGTCCCCCGAGACGGTTTCGATTGCCCGGCTGAACGCGGCCGGGGCCAGCGGTGACGAGAAGGTGGTCGAGGGCCCGCTCCAGGGCTACCACCACGAGACGTACGTGTTCCCGCTGGCCGGTGAGGCCGCACGGCTCCATCCGGGGCGGTGGAAGTGCCGGGAGCCCCGCGACGGGCTGCTCTGGTTCGACCGGCGCTGCTTCGCCTCGGAGGAACGCCTGCTCACCGCGCTGGGCGACCGCGTGCCGCGCGTCCCCGGCCTGGTGGAGGTCGGCGGGATGCGGCTGATGCGGTTCATCGAGGGCACCACCCTCGGCGCGCTCCACCCCTCCGGCACCGAGGTGCCGGAGGCGGTGTGCCGCCAGATCACCGAGCTGTTCGGCAGGCTCGCCGCGATCGGCCCGGACGACGTCACCGCCGAGCGGCGCTGCGCCGCCGAGGACCGCCCCGCGGACGGCGACAGCGACGGCTTCCTGGAACGCCTCATCCACTTCACCGAGCACCGCGTCTACCGCCGCAACCTCGGCCGCTTCGAGCGTCTCTTCGCCGAACTCGGCCTCACCGAGAACTCGTTCAAGCATCTGCGGGCCCATGTGCACGGGCTGTCCCGGCGCCCCTTCTGCCTCCTCCACGCCGACCTGCACCGCGAGAACTTCATCGTCGACCCGGTCGACCGCCTGTGGACCATCGACTGGGAACTGGCCATGGTCGGCGACCCCCTGTACGACCTCGCCACCCACCTCCACCTCATGCGCTACCCGGCCGCCCAGTCCCGCGAGATCGCCGCCCGCTGGCACACGACCGTCCGCGCGGTCCGTCCACTGAGCGTGCGCGGCTGGACGGACGACCTGCCACCCCTGCTCGCCTACAAGCGCGCCCAGTCCGTCTTCACGGACGTCATCCGCTCGGCCCTGGCGCTGGAGGACCCCGCCGCGCCCCCGGCCACCGCCCTCGCGGTGAAGCTCCGGGAGATCCTGGCGAGGGGGGCGCGTCCGCTGGGTGTGGTGGAGGTGCCGGACGCGGGGCGGGTGGCGGAGGCGCTGAAGCGGTGGCACGCAGGGCAGCGGGACTGAGCGCGGGGCGCGCACTCGCGCCGGTCTTCTCGCCGGAGGTGCGCGCATGCCCGATGCTGAGGGGTGATGCTGCTCTTTCTCGACATCGACGGTCCGCTCATCCCCTTCGGCGCCCCCGACGGCACGTACCCGGAGTTCCGGCGGGGCGGCGGCACGGGTGGGCATCCGCTGCTCGGGCGGGTCGATCCCGGGCTCGGCGCCAGGCTGCTGGAGCTGGGATGTGACCTGGTGTGGGCGTCGACCTGGATGGACGACGCGAACGCGGTGGTCGGGCCGTGGCTGGGGCTGCCCCGGTTGCCGGTGGTGCCGTGGCCGGACGAGGACGAGCCGCCCCCACTGACCCACTGGAAGACACGCCCGCTGGTGGAGTTCGCGGTGGGCCGGCCGTTCATCTGGATCGACGACGAGATCACCGAGGCCGACCGGGCCTACGTCGCCGTCCACCACCCCGCCCCGGCCCTGCTGCACCGCGTGGACCACGACTACGGGCTGACCCCGGCCGACTTCACCACCCTGCGGGCGTGGCTGAGCAGGAACCCGCCGGACTGACCCTCAGGCGGCCGACCGCTCCCCGGCCCACCGGCGCCGCAGGTGCGCCTCGGTGATCGCGGGCGGGGCGTACTCCATGTCGAGGGCGCCGACGTCCGTACCCGGCGGGACGACCGCGTCGATGCGGTCCAGGATCTCGTCGGACAGCGTGACCTTGTCGCCGGCGAGCAGGTCGTCGAGCTGCTCCATCGTGCGCGGGCCGATGATCGCGGAGGTGACGCCGGGGTGGCTGATCACGAAGGCCAGCGCGAGGTGCGTCAGCGAGACACCGGCCTCCTCGGCGACCGGGATCAGCCGCTCCACGGTGTCCAGCCGCCGCTCGTCGCGCAGATACCGGAAGCCGTAGGTGGAGCGGTGGGTGTCGGCCGGCCGGTCCTTGCGGTAGCGCCCGGTGAGCATGCCCCCGGCCAGCGGGCTGTAGATCAGCGTCCCCATGCCGTACCGCTCGCACACCGGCAGCACCTCGCGCTCGACACCCCGGTTGAGCAGCGAGTACGTCGGCTGTTCGGTACGGAACCGCTGGAGCCGGTGGTGTTCGGCGACCCACTGCGCCTCGACGATGTCGGAGGCCGGGTAGCTGGAGGTGCCGATCGCGCGGACCTTGCCCGCGCGCACCAGGTCGGTGAGGGCGGAGAGGGTCTCCTCGATGTCGGTGTCCGGGTCGGGGCGGTGGATCTGGAAGAGGTCCACGTGATCCGTGCCGAGCCGGCGCAGCGAGTCGTCCAGCGCCCGCGTCAGCCAACGCCGGGACGCGCCCTGCATGTTGGGGTCGGCGCCGTCGGAGTCCATGGGAAGCCGCGCCTTGGTGGCGAGCACGACGGAGTCCCGCCGCCCCTTCAGCGCCTTGCCGACGATCTCCTCCGACTCCCCGTACGAGTACATGTCGGCGGTGTCGATGAAGTTGATCCCGGCGTCCAGCGCCTTGTGGATCATGCGTACGGAGTCGTCGTGGTCGGGGTTGCCGACGGCGCCGAACATCATCGCGCCCAGGCAGTAGGGGCTGACCTTCATACCGGTCCGGCCCAGCGTGCGGTACTTCATGAGTCTCCTCCAACCCGCGGTGGCCAGGGCCCGCCGCGGCGCGTTACGCTCACGAAAACGGAACGGTGTTCCGGGAAGAACGATACGGAACACTGTTCCGGTTAGCAAGTGGAGGTCTGCCATGACCGACGCCGAGCCGTCCCGGCCGCGCCTGCGGGCCGACGCGCGGCGCAGCATCGACACGCTGCTCACGGCCGCCGCCGAGGTGTTCGCCGAGTCCGGCGTGGACGCGCCCGTACGGCAGATCACCGCTCGCGCGGGCGTCGGCGCGGGCACCCTCTACCGGCACTTCCCGCAGCGCTCCGACCTCATCGCGGC
This sequence comes from Streptomyces sp. SID1328, assembly GCF_009865595.1. Taxonomy (NCBI): domain Bacteria; kingdom Bacillati; phylum Actinomycetota; class Actinomycetes; order Kitasatosporales; family Streptomycetaceae; genus Streptomyces; species Streptomyces sp. SID1328. The sequence goes on from NZ_WWKH01000360.1 coordinate 5,461, forward strand.
CGTCTTCCGCCACGAGGTCGACGCCTGCGCCGACACCGCGCCCGCCCTCGCCGCCGACCACGCCCCCGTGGAGGCCCTCCGCCTCTGGCTTCTCCGCTTCACCCACTTCATCGCCACCAAGCGCGGCCTCAGCGCCGCCCTCCACTCCGGCGACCCGGCCTACGACAGCCTCCCGTCCTACTTCCAGCTCCGCCTGGTACCGGCCCTGGAAGACTTGCTCGGCGCCGCGGCCAAGTCCGGCGAGATCCGCACCGACACCGACCCCAACGACCTCCTGCGAGCCGTCGCCAACCTGACCCTCCCGGCCCAGGACGACGACGGGCACACGGGGCGGATGGTGGGGTTGTTGCTGGACGGATTGCGGTACGGGGGCGGGAGCGCGGCCGGGAAGTGAGCCGCCCGCCCGGCAGGGCGCCCGCCCCGAAGTGCGGGCAATCCCGCCTGAGTTGATCCGGCAGGCGTAGGGTGCGGGGCCGTGGCCACCCCCCTCCGGCGCGACCGGCGCTTCGTTCTGCTTCTCGGCGCACGGGTCGTCTCCGTGCTGGGCAACGGTTTCGCGCGGGTCGCGCTCGGGTTCGCGGTGCTCGCGTTGCCGGGGGCGAGCGCGGGGCGGCTGTCGCTGGTGCTGGCCTGCCAGGCGTTGCCGCAGTTGGCGCTGGTCCTGGTGGGCGGCGTGATCGCGGACCGGATGTCACGGTCGCGGCTGATGACGCTGGCCGACGTCCTGGGCGCCGGCGCCTACGCGGCACTCGCCGTCATCGTGCTGACCGGGCACGCCCCGCTGCCCGCGATGTGCCTCCTCGCGGTGGCGGCCGGTACGGCGAACTCCCTCTTCGCCCCCGCGATGGAGGGCCTGGTCCCCCTGATCGTCCCCGCCGACCGGCTCCAGCGGGCCAACGGCCTCCTCCGCGTCGGCACCAACACCTCCCTCCTCCTCGGCCTCGGCCTGTCCGGCGTGACCGTCGCCCTGGTCGGCGCGGGCTGGGCACTCGCCCTCAACGCCGCCTCCTTCGCCGTCAGCGCGGCCCTCACCGCGCGCCTGAAGGTGGCCGGACGCCCCCGCGCACGCTCCTCGGGCTGGACCGAACTCCGCGAAGGATGGCGAGAGTTCGCCTCCCGACAGTGGCTGTGGGTCGTCGTCGCCCAGTACGCGGTCGTGATCGCCGCGCTGAACGCCGAGGTCGGCGTCCTGGGCCCGCTCACCGTCGAACACCAGGGTGGCGCCCGGAGCTGGTCGGTCATCGTGGGCGCCCAGGCCCTCGGCACCATCGCGGGCGCGGGCCTCGCGGCGCGGGTACGAGTCCAGCGCCCCATCCTCGTAGCCGTGCTGAGCACCTTCCCGGCCGCCGTACCGATGCTCCTGCTCGGCCTCGGCGCCCCCCTCTGGCTGACGGCGGCCACCATGTTCGGCGCGGGCGTGGCCAACGACGTCTTCGGCGTCCTGTGGTCCACCACTCTGCAACGCGAGATCCCCGAACACGTCCTCTCCCGCGTCACCTCCTACGACTGGTTCGGCTCCCTCGCCCTGGCCCCCCTGGGTGTCCTCGTCGCCGGCCCGATCGCCTCGGCGGCGGGCACGAGCTGGGCCCTGACCGGCTGCGCGGCCCTGGTGGTCCTGGCCACGGCGGCGGCACTGCTGGCTCCGCAGGTGCGGAACCTGCGGACGCCCGCCGAGGTCCGGGTGGCGGAACCGGAGGCCGCCCGCACAGGCTGAGCAGTCACCGGCCCGGCCCGGTTGACGCCGTTCGGGTCCGCCCGGGAGTGCGATCAGTCGGCAGGGAGGAAGTCGTACCCCGACCAGTCGCTCAACGGGCGGTAGCCGAGGCGTTGGTAGAGGGCGTTGCTGGTGGGGTTGGACTGGTCGGCGAAGAGGACGACCTCCCGGGCGCCGGCTGCCAGCGCGGCGCGGCTGACCTCGGCCGAGACGGCGGCGGCGTAGCCGTGGCCGCGCAGGTGGGCCGGGGTGTAGACGATGTCCACCTGGACCTGGCCGCCGATGAGCGGGTTCATACCGGCGATGGAGACGGGGGTGCCGTCCGGGGTCTCCCACAGGGTGTACCGCTTGTCGGCGTACCGCGTGCTCGGCCAGGTCTCGGCGCTGACGGTCACGTCCTCCCCGACGGCCCTGGCGAACTCCCCGCACCAGAGGACGGCTTGGTCCAGATCCCCCTCACCGAGGACACGGGCCCGGCCCTCCGGATGCGGGTCGGGCGGGGTCAGGGTGCCGAGCCGGTACAGGCGGACCCGTACGTCACGGAGCTTCGGCGTCACCCCGGTGTGCCGTTGCCACGCCTCGGCGAAGGCGGTGGCGGTGTCGTGGTCCGCGCCGACGGAGCCGGGTGAGTGCCCGAGGTCCGCGAGGCGGGCGGCGAGACTGTCGGCCTGCGCGGGGGCGAGCGGGGAGAGGCCGAGGGCACGGGGCGGCAGATGGTAGAAGGTCCCGCTGACCTGCCCCTCCTCCTCCAGCACCCCGAAGACGGGCGCCCGCCCGAAGGCCCCCCGCTCCCGTGTGCGCACCCTCTCGGCCCACGTGAGCTGCATGACATGCTCCGCGGGCCGGGCCCGGAGAAAGCCTCCGGCACGGGCGAGGAAGTCTTCGACGTCTTCGGTGAGGTACCAGCCACTTGACCGCATGCTTCATGCTTCCGCACCCGGGGGAGGGGGTGGACGGTTTCCCGCCAGGGCACCGGCCGACCGGCCGCCCCAAGACTCGCGCGCCATGGAAACGATCTTCAAGCTCGGAGAGATCAGCTGCCCCTCGGGGACCCTGGTCGTCATCGACGGCGGCCATCCGGGGCTGTGGAGCGGGGAACGGTCACCGGCGGAGATCGACCCGGCGCTGCTCGGCGCCGACGACCCGGAACCGGCCGAGGAGATGGCCAACTCGGTCGACTTCGCCCTTGCCGGCCCGGACGCCCCGGCCGCTGCCCGGAGCTTCGGCCGCCAGCCGGGCGCCATGCTCCACGACATCCCGGCGTCCGTGACTGGACGGAGCTGACCGTGGCGGAAGCGGTGAAGAAGGCCCACGCCGTACAGAGCTGGGCCCGGGAGTCCGGCCGCCGGACAGGGCGATATCGGCTGAAACCCTCCCCTCACACCCCGGTCACAACACTTTTGCAAGCAGGTGCTTGCAATAGTTAGCGAGAGTGGGCATGGTGGAGGCATGGCATCGCTCAACGTCGGCAATCTCGGTGAGTATCTGCGCGAGCAGCGGCGGCACGCCCAGCTCTCGCTGCGGCAGCTCGCCGATGCCGCCGGGGTGTCGAATCCGTACCTGAGCCAGATCGAGCGCGGGCTGCGCAAGCCCAGCGCGGAGGTGTTGCAGCAGGTCGCCAAGGCGCTGCGGATCTCCGCCGAGACGCTGTACGTCCGCGCGGGCATCCTCGACGCCGAGCGGGACCGGGACGAGGTGGAGACGCGCGCCGTCATCCTCGCCGACCCCTCGCTCAACGAACGGCAGAAGCAGGTCCTGCTCCAGATCTACGAGTCCTTCCGCAAGGAGAACGGACTCGGAGGCGAAGGCCCCGTACGACCCGAGGAGTCCGACGGTACGGAAGCGCAGCCCAGCGACACCCCCGGCAGTGATGCCGGTCCGCGGCGGACGACCGGATGAAGCCGGACCAGGGCTCCGGCCACCGCACGCGGACCACACCTACCTCAGCCGAACGCGAATCCGGGAGGACCTTCACCATGGCCATCACCGACGACCTGCGCAAGACTTTCAGCGACCCGACTCCGCTCTACTTCGCCGCCGGTACCGCCGATCTCGCCATCCGGCAGGTCCGGAAGGTTCCTTCGCTGGTCGAGCAGCTCCGCGCCCAGGCCCCGGCCCGGATCGAGCAGGTCCGCGGAACCGACCCCAAGGTCGTGCAGGAGCGGGCCACCGCCCGCGCCAAGGAGGCGCAGGAGACCATCCAGACCAAGGTCAACGGCTTCATCGGCAACCTCGACGTCGACCTGAAGAAGGTCGGCGAGCAGGCCCAGGACCTCGCCCTGCGCGGTGTCGGCGTGGCCGCCGAGTACGCCGTCAAGGCGCGTGAGGCGTACGAGAAGGTCGCCGAGCACGGCGAGCAGGCCGTGAAGACCTGGCGCGGCGAAGCCGCCGAGGAGATCGAGGAGCTCGCCATCGCGGTCGAGGGCCAGCCCGAGCCGGGCGTGGTCAAGGAGACCCCGAAGCCGGCCGCCGGTGCCGCCGGTCCGGCCGTCGCCCAGCCCGACCCGGCCGCGGAGAAGAAGCCGGCTCCGGGCGCCGTCCGCAAGGCTCCTCAGCCGAAGAAGCCGACCCCTCCGGTCAAGTGACGGCGGACGGCGTGTGAGGTACGGGCCGGGCACCATCGGGGTGCCCGGCCCGTTCTGCGGGTAGCGTGACGGCAGCGATTCAGAAGGCAAGGAGCGGTGGACAACATGCTGATGCTGGGCTTCGAGGGGTTCCTGGGACTCCTGAAGATCGTCCTCATGGCACTGGCCGCGTTCGCGCTCTTCGACGCGGCCTTCCGGCGTGAGGATGCGTTCCGCGCGGCGGGCAAGCAGACCAAGGTCTTCTGGCTGGTCATCCTGGGCATCGCCCTCGTGGTCAGCTATCTCTTCTCGATCCTGTCCATCCTGCCGGCCGCGGGCGCCGTCGCCAGCATCGTCTACCTCGTCGACGTCCGCCCCGCGGTCAAGGCCCTCACCGGCGGCAACCGCGGCGGCTGGGGCCGGGGCAAGGGCGGGGGCGGCAGCAGCAGCGACGGCCCGTACGGCCCGTACAACGGC
>NZ_WWKH01000035.1:0-13101 GCF_009865595.1 Streptomyces sp. SID1328
CGCTGGCGCAACGCGAATGCCCGTCACCCCGACGTGCTGGCAGCCCAGCGCCGCGAGCAGAGGGGCCGTGCAGCAGGTTCCGGATCAGGTCCTCGGTCTCCGTTTCCAGGTCGCAGCCTAGGGTGCGGTTGACCTGCTGGACGCGGGAGATCGCCGTGTGCACGCCGGACCGGTTGTTGGCGGCCGCTTCGATCAGCATCCAGTCCCATAGAGAAGCTCGGCGGTTTCGTCGACCTCCAGTCCGGCCGCTATGGCCCGCCGCGGCGAGGTCGTGGTGCGGACCCCTGGCGGTGCGGTAGTTCGCCGCGGGGTGGACAACGTCAATGATCCGGCTGATCATTTCCTGCTGGTACGGCTCGGCCCACGGAAGCGGTCGTCCACCGAACGGTCGGCCCCGCACGAGGGTCAGCGCCTTCTTCAGGTCAGGCAGTCCGACAGCGCCCTGAGGCAGGGCCCGCTCGGCCAGGTGGAGAAGTCCAGTCGCAGCGGACAGCGGGGGAGAGGCGGTACGGGTCCTCGCCGCTGCGGCGGCGTGACACATACAGGTTTCCCCCGGCGTCGCTTCCCAGGGACCGGCGCAGGCCCTGCAACGGCGCGTTCAGGGTGGTCGTCGACCAGGGACTGATCGGGTCCGTGTCAGCGTACAGCGCGTCCACGTCGCGGCCGGAGCGGAAGTACATCAGGACGGCGAGTTGAGCGAGGCGCGGGCCGTGGCCTGTGCCGCTGGCCCTGTGCACTTCGACCGGCACCAGGACGCAGATCTCCGGAGCGTTCAGGACGTGCGGATCGGTGTCGCTGCTGTCGCCGTCGGACGGCACGGAAGTGAGGTCCTCGCGTGGCATGGGACGCGCGGACCCGGTCGGTGGGGGAGTGAAGCCATAGTCCCGGTGTGCCGACTGGTCGGCATGGGGGAGTTGCCAGCCGGGCTGGCCAGCAGCGACACCGGCCTCGAGAACGACCAGGACGATGAGGCCACCCCCGCGCACCCGGCCGGCCTGGCCGAGGACACATGGGCCTCGGTGTTTCCCGCATTGCTGGCGGCTACCGCCGTCCCTGACCCAGGACTGCGGGAGGTGTGATGGCGAGGCGGGGCCCGGCGGGGGTCTTCCTCCCCGCCTCCTTCACTGGGGAGTCGGTGGACGTGCACACTGTGGTGGCGGTCCCTGCCTCGATGACCGCCTACACGCGCGGCCCGTACGGCTTCCTGCGCGAACTGGATCAGAAGGGATGCGACCTCATCGTCGCGCCCTTGCCGGCGGGGGAGGGGCTGGGACTGGCGATCGCCAACCGGCTCCGTCGCGCCGCAGGACCCTGTAGCACCGTGTGACCAACACCGACAGCCCACGGCCTGGCGGGGAAGGAGCCGTGTATGTGCCGATCCTCGCCTAAAGACGACCGTTCTCCTGCCCCCCGGCCCACGTGAGAGCTCGCGGCCCCGCGGGGGCGGCGGGGGCCGCGAGCTGGACTGGCGATCGATCTGGGTGAGCGGGTGGTCAGGACGCGGTGGGAACCGCTAGGTCGAGACCGCGGGCGGCGACGAGCTGTGCACTGCCGTCCGCCAGACGGTAGGACAGGCCCACGACACCGAGGCGACCGTCGGCCACCCGTTCGGCCAGGACGTGGGAGCGTTCCAGCAGCAGGTCCACGGTGTGCTCGATGTGCTCCGCCAGGATCTCCTCGGCCGTCTCACGTCCGGCGGCGCGGGCTGCCAGCACGCTCGGCGTCACCCGTTCGACAACGTCCCGAACGAAGCCGCCCGGCGTCTGCCCGTTCTCCAGAGCCGAGCAGGCTGCGGCCACGGCGCCGCAAGAGTCGTGGCCCAGGACGACGACCAGCGGCGCGTTGAGGACGGCCGCGCCGAATTCGATGGATCCGAGCACCTCCGTGCCAGCGACGTGGCCGGCGGTGCGGACCACGAACAGGTCGCCCAGGCCGCGGTCGAAGATGATCTCGGCTGCCAACCGGGAGTCGGAGCACCCGAACAGCACGGCGAACGGCTTCTGGGACGGTGCTGTCTCGGTGCGGCGGACGGCGTCCTGGTTAGGGTGCTCGAGGGTGCCGGTTACGAAGCGCTTGTTGCCTGCCATCAGCAGCTCGAAGGCGTCGAGCGGCGTCGGCGTCTGGATCATCTCGGTCATAGCGGCAGCCTACGAGCGAGATCAGCCGTCGCATTGGCTGGTCCGCTTGCCGGCCCCGGTTCGAAACCGCCCGACCTTTTAACACGTCGAACCGTAGGGGCACTGGCCCGCAAGACCTCTACTCGCAGTAGAGTGTAGGGATGGCAGACGAAACGAGCATCAAGGTGAGCGCCGCCACGCGTGATCGCCTGGCGGCCCTCGCCGCTGAGCATGGCACCACGATCCGCAGCCTCGTGGAGGAGCTCGCCGAGGGCCAGCCCACCCGCGCAGAGTACGAAGAGCGCGCCGCGCAGGCCCGCGCGGAACTCGCCTCGCTCCTCGGAGCCGCACCCAGCGCGGAGGCCGAGGCAAAGGCCCGTGGCCTCCTGGAGCGCCTCGGCGCCAACCAGGACTCGGCGGCCGCGTAGTGGGGGCCATCGCGGTCGTCCTGGATCACACGACCGCCACTGCCCTCCACGACCCCAAGGACCCGTTCAACGAGGCCGTCGCTGCGTTCTACGTGCAAGCCTCTGGCGGCCTGGGCACCCTCTACGCCCCGGTGCTCTCACTCACCGTGGGCGACACCGAACGGCCCGGCCTGCTCGCCTACATCAACGGACTGCGGTTCATCCAGATCGAACCCTTCGACACCGAGGCCGCGCTGACCGCCACGGAACTGCTCCACGCCGGACACTCCTGGGCGGCCGTCCACGCCATCCACGCGGCCCGCCCATCCGCTGCCTTCCCCTCCGGCCGCTTCCTGCTGACCCTGACCCCCGAGGCGTACGCGGACACCGGCGTCCAAGCAGTCCACCCCGATTAGTAACTCAGGCCGGACTCGCGGAGAGCTATCCAGCCTTCCCTCTCGACGCATGACGTGGCGGACTGGGTGCACGGCCACGTCGTTCAGGTGATGTGTCCTGGTTGATCACATGATGCCGAGGGTGATCAGTGGACGGTTGGCGTCGCGGGTGTGGTGGCGGAGTCCAGCGCCGATGTTCGTCTGGTTGGCGAATCGGAGAGCGCCGATCGATGTTGGGGCCGGCGGCGGCCACGCGGTCGGTGCGGATGACGGTGCCGTCCAGGTTGAGGCGGGTGTAGCCCGCCGCTGCCGCCCGCTCCAGAGCGGTGGACAGGTCGGGCGCGTGGTCGGCGAGTACGGTCAGTCCTTCGTGCAGGTAGCGGTACGCGGTCGGGGTCGCGATGCCGTTGTCGCGGGCGAGTTGGACCAGACGGCTGCCGTCGACGAACCAGCGCAGCACCAGCACTGCCTGTTTGAACGGGCCCAGCGCCCGGGTGCCCTTGTGGGTGCCGAGTCGCTCGCGGTGTTAGGCGAGCAGCTTCGCGAGGTGCTCGGCGGTGGCCCTGCTGACGTCGAGCACGGCGGTGTAGGTGATACTCCTCAACGCGTGAAGCCTCTTGCCGGGAACGTGATCTTCGCAGACCTGTTCCTACCAGGGGCTTCTCGTGTTTCTGACGTCAGGTCAGTCTCCGCCGGGCACTGACGGCTCGTCACGTAGCGCAACCGTCACGTTGCTGAGAAGACCTCACTGTGCGCCAACGACAGCGAACATCCCCTGCGTACCCTGGCATTTTCGCCGCCCAAGCGGAGCCGACCTCCCCTCTTCGCGCGGGCCTGTGCCGGCCGTGGGAACCCTGTGACAAGATCCGCTGGCATGTCACCTGTCATGTCGTCTGCCGTGCCTTCGTTACCTTCGTCGCCCACGGGCCCCTCAAGAACCGGTCGCCGTCTGCTGGTCGCCCTGCTCGCGCTGCTCGTGACAGCAGGCACCACTGTGGCCGAGGCCGGCACGCCGTCCGGCCCGGCGCCCGGCTCCGCGGTGAGCGCGGCCGAACCTGCGACGCCCGACCGCCCCAGCTACGACGTGAACCTGCGCGCCGACGCCGACGGCTCCCACTGGGCGGGCCGGCAGACGGTGTTCTTCCGCAACGCCTCCAGCCGGCCCCTGCGCGAGGTGTACATACACCTGTGGGGCAATGGCGAAGACGGCTGCGGGACATCCGGAAGACCGTCCCCCGTCCGCGTCTCCCACGTGCGCGGCGGCACTCCGGGCCGCCCCGGCGTGAAGTGCACGGCGCTGCGCATCGCTCTGCCGAGGCCGCTCGCACGCGGTGAGCGGACGGCCGTCTCCTTCGACGTGGCCCTCACCGTGCCCGCACGCAACAACCGCTTCGGCCGCGAAGGCGCGTTCCGCTTCCTGGGCAACGCGCTGCCGGTCCTCGCCGTGCACGACGCGAGGGGGTGGCACCTCGATCCGTATGTGTCGTACGGCGAGAGCTTCTACACCCTGGCGAGCGACTTCCGGGTGCGCCTCGACCACCCGTCCGCCCTCAAGGTCCCGGCGACCGGCAGCACATGGACCCGCCCCGGCGGTACCGGGCGTACGGTCACCCACAGCGTCGCCAAGCGGGTGCGGGACTTCGCATGGGCGGCGGGCCCGTTCCGCACCGCGACCCAGACCTCGCCTGACGGCGTGCGAGTGAAGTCGTACTGGTCACCGAACACGCCCGCCGCCGGTGTCCGCCTCAACCGCAAGGACGGCGTCGCCGCCATCGACCGGTTCGGCAGGGAGTTCGGCCGCTATCCGTACGGCGAGGTAGACCTCGTGATGACCCCCGGGTTCGCCGGCGGCATGGAGTACCCCGGCCTGGTTATCCTCGGCACCGAGGAGGAAGGCGGCGCCACCGTCCATGAGATCGCCCACCAGTGGTGGTACGGCGTCGTGGGCAACGACCACAACTCACCCTGGCTGGACGAGAGTTTCGCTCAGTACGCCAACGCGCACTACTACCGCTGGGACGGGTTCGAGTGCTCGCCGGACGACTCCTGGCCAAGCGCCACCGCCGCGCTCACCAACTCGATGGCCTACTGGTCTACACACCGTGGCGAGTACTTCCAGGTCGTGTACGGGATCGGCCCCTGCGTCCTGGCCGACCTGGAGCACGTCCTCGGGGCCGGCACCATGGCGGGCCTCATCAAGAAGTACGCCCACGACCACTGGTACGGCGTCTCCACCACCGTCGACTTCAAGAAGGCCGCACAGTCGATGACGCACAGGGACCTCGGCCCCTTCTGGCGGAAGCACCGCATCCGCTGAAGTCGCACTCCGCTCGCAGGTGACGGGCGTACCCCGTCGGCGCCACGATGACGGTGCCGACGGGGTACGCGGGCAGGGCGGCGTCGATCCGGCGGTGCATTCGGGTTGATGGGGCTTCAGGAGCTGGGGCAGGCCTGCGGGGTGGTCGGCGGGGGCTGACGCGGAGGCAGGCACGACTTCCGGTGATCATGAGGTGTCGAGTCCCTGATCACCCCGACGTTAGACCGTGCCTGCCCGCTCATCCTCGCTCATCCCGCGGCCTCTGGGTCAACTCGCCGACACCGCGCCGACCGTCCCCGATGACCTCCCCGGCCTGCAGGCACGCGCAGTCACCGAGGATGCACCTGAGAGCATCCGCAGTTCCGGGCTGCGCCCGACGCATACACCCGCAGTGCTGATCTCACGAGGCCGGATACACGAGCAATTGGGAAAGATCGCAGGTCTCACGCCTCTCGATGAAAGCCGCAAGGCGTTCCGGCTGCTGATCGCGGTGCTCGCGATCGGACGGCGCCGCGAGCGCTTCTGCTCCGTCGGCTGCAGTCACTGGTGGCACCGACTGTCCGTCGCCTGACAACCCAGCACCGCACTTTGAAGGCCATTTCCCAATCGAACGTCTTCCGGGTAGCGGATCAGTCCCACCAGAAATCCCAGTGATGGGCGCCGGTGATCCGCTCGGCGTATGCGGCGAGTGTGTACGGCCTGCTGCCCTGCCAGATGTTGTCTGGGCAGAAGGCGAAGTGCTCGGCCGCGACCAGGAGAGCCTCATACTCGTTCGCCGGTGGCGCGGCGACACTGAGGTGCAGCGTGGAGAACCCGACCGCCACGACACGAGCGCCGAACCGGTGCTCCCAGTCGCGGACGACCGCAGAGAACTTTGCGGTGTCGTTGTCGAAATTGCAGGGTCCGGTCCAGCCCGCAGCCGTCAGCGCCTCGGCACCGGTTGCTGCGGCGACGAGCCCCAGACGCGTGTGTGGGCGCTCGGCGAGGAACCCCTGCGCGAACTCGTCGGCCTGTTGATCGGGGTTCGTTGTCGTCTCCCGGCTGAGCGCGAGACCGGGCCAGGTCTGGCCGAAGGGGGCCATGACGGCGAGGCCTGTCGGCGTCGAGCATGTCGTCTTCGTCAACCGCTGTGTAGGTATCCCATCACCGTGCGAGGAGGCCAGCAGAGTCGTGGCTCGCCGGGGAGGACATCTGCTCGGGAAAGACATCTCCGGATCCCCACGGGCGGAAATCGCCGTCGTTCGGATCCAGCGCTTCGAGCAGAAGCGGCCACCACAGGCCGGAACGTACGTGTTCGGCGTGCATCCGCGTCCACAGCTCGGCTGTGGCCGGCCCGTCACTGAGCCACAGGGGCTGTACGTCTCCGTCCCCTTCATCGGACGTAACCATCCGACCTGACGGACGGAGACCCTCCGCGGAATCGGCGAGCAATTCGGTCAGGTATCCCACGTCCATGGCGGGCACCCTAACCGGGTGCACCGACAAGGGTCGCCTGTCAGCAGCGGCGGGTGTCGAGCGCTTCGTCGCTATTCCACATGACGGACATGGCTCCGATGGGTTCGAACCGGATCTGCGGGTCGTTGCTCTGGACCAAGCAGATCAGACGGCGGCGAAGGACGGCTGCCCGCCTGGCCTGGACGGCGATGACGTCCAGGACGACCTGGGCCGCCCTGGGGCAGGTCGTCGCGAACCGGTCGTAGTCGGTGAAGACGAGGGCCAGTCCGGCGCCCTCGGGAGCATCGTCGTAGCCGCCGTAACAGGCCACGTCGCCGAGGCAGTCATTGAGCGCGTCTAGGTTGTGCCCGTAGTAGTCGGGGAAGTCCAGGGCCGCGGCCATAGCGCGGTGCATGTCTCGCTCCGTGTTCCATTGGCCGGCTTCGAAGCGGATGACTCGGAAACCGCGGTCTTCGAGACGTTCCGCCGCCTGCGCGTGGAGGTGTTTGCGCCAGAAGAGGGTGACGAAGGTGTTGATCGTGTACTCAAAACCGGGAAGACGAGTCGTCGCGATGGCCTGTGCCGCTTCGCGCCGGAAGGCGTCGAAGAGACGGAAGAACTCCTCGACGGGAGTTGAGCCGTCGGGAGTGTTGCGCTCAATCGCAACTGCCCAGGTAAGAGAGCTGTCGATGCCGTGACATTCATGGAGCCAGCGGCTGAAGTCGTCTTCGGGCCAGAAGGCCCACGGGGCCTCGACGTTGTGCACGCCGAGTGCGACCCGGTAGCCGGTGAGCATGGACTGCAGGTGCTGGAGTGAGCCGCCGGGCAGCCATATGCCGGGCCGGAGACGGATCTGGTCCAGGAAGTCATACACGTCCGTACAGTCCCGCCAGTGCTTGACGGTGGGCCCTGTGATGTCTTCGGTCGGCATGTTCCGACCCTACGGTGCGGACGGGTGCTGTCGTCGGTCGGAGGGTGCGAGCGCAAGGCGATCACATGCGGTCGCTGGGGGAGTTGAGGACGGCTACCTGCAGCGGGGGCGATCGGCGGCCTCGACTTGGGAGAGCGCGGCCCTGTCGGGCACAAGGGTCGTCAGCGTGGTGGGCAAGCTGGCCGATCACGGCCGTGTCGGGAGACGCCCCCCAGCTTGCCGGGATGGACGGCCGGGCTGCGGCCACTGTACAGCAGTCAGTCTCCGTGGGTCGGGCTCTGCTCCCCGTACACGACGGTCTTGCCTGAGGCGGGGGACACCAGGTCCACGAAGGCGGGCACAGGGCGGCGGCGGTCCCAGCGCGTACGCATGTCCGAGCTGCGCTCTGCCCCTTGCCGGGGGCAAGCCCCGCCAAGGCTGAAGTCCCTGCCCCCTGAAACGGCCTTCAGTCCCTGTTCCTAGAAAACACTCACCGCCCTCCTGCGAACTGTCAGCGCCCGGCGCCTCAACGGGGCCCTGAGTCTTGGCGGAGCCTTCCCCGCCCCCGGCGGGGGGGCTCAGGGACTGAAGGGCAGGGGGCGACCAGGGACCCTCATTTCGCTCAGTCCCTGACTGTTTTCGCAGGTCAGGGCGTTTCCTTTGGCCAGGCAAGGGACTGAAGGGACTCAAATCGCCAATTATGAAGCGCCTAGAGTCATGTGCTTCGTATGCGTACCCGCGCGTGCGAAGCACATCATTCTGAGCAGCTAGTAATTAGCGAGTTGAGTCCCTTCAGTCCCTTGCCGGATAGGACGTATGCCCTTGACCTGCAGTTTTGTGGGAGGGACTGAAAGCCAGCTGGTCCCTGGCCGAGTCTCTCTTTGAGTCCCTCAACATCCGCAGCGGGCCCGGCCGCCGGCTTCATAGCGGTATGCGTCCTTGCTTGGAACCCTGACAGCAGTCGCGACGTCGCTGGAATTTAGTCCCTTCGGTCACTCGCCACCTGGCCGCCTCTCCCTCCCCAGTGCCTCGGGACGCCGGATCGCCTCCTCCCCGCTGTCCTCCGGGAGGTTGAAGGGACCCAAGGGACCCAAATACGGGAAGACGCGGCACGCGGGCGGATGTGTCAGACAGACTGCCTGCACAGCCCCTACACTCTCTTTCCGAAGTACGGTCCCTTCGGTCCCTGAGGTGTCGTCAGCCCACTGATGACCTGCCGCTTTGGTCCAGGGACCCAGGACAGACAAGAGCTGACAAGGACTATTCGTGCCGAGCCCCGGTGAGACCGTGACACCTCCCGCCATGGGCGGGGTGGGCTCGCCGCGTGCCGTGGCCCTCTGGTGCGCCGCGCAGGGATGGCCCGTCCACCCGCTGGCACCGGGACGCAAGACGCCGGGCGCCAACTGCCCAGAGTGCAGGGACCACCGCCACGACCCGAAAACGTGCCCCTGCCTGCCCGACGGCAGGCCCTGTCACGGCTTTCACGCCGCGACCACCGACCCGGACCGCGTAAACGCCTGGTGGGACGCCCAGCCTGCCGCAGGCGTCGGTGTCGCCTGCGGTCCGGCGCGGCTGGTCGTCATCGACGTCGACGCACATCGCGCTCCGGTCCCCGACCGGATGCGGCTTCTGGCCGGGATCCCCATCCCCGACCAGGTGGACCTGGCTGGCCTCGCCTCAGGGTTCGACACGCTCGCGCTGCTGGCCGCCTACCGCCGTCAGCCTGACCCGTCGTTGGACGAGACAACCCTGCGGGTGCGCACCCCCTCGGGCGGGCTGCACGTCTGGTACCGCAATCCCTGGCCCGACCTGGAGTTCCGCTGTTCCGTCGGCTCCAGCACCAAGGTGGCGCTGGCCTGGCAGGTCGACGTTAGAGCCACCGGCGGCTACATCGTCGCCCCGAGCACACGCACCGGCGAAGGGACCTACCGGGCGGAGGGGACTGTCCGACACCCTGCACCCCTCCCGCAATGGCTGCGGGACGAGCTCGTACGCACCGGGCATCTCATCCAGCCCCCGCCCCCAAAGAGGGAAGTCCCTGCCATACCCCGTGCGCGCCACCGTGCCAAAACCGCCGCAGCCCAGCGGGTGCTCGCGCCCCTGCTGGAGGAACTCGCCGCCTGCGGGGCCGCCACCGAGGGCACCGGATTCACGGAGAAGTTGAACAGAGCCGCCTACACCGCCGGAGGCCTCGCCGCAGCCGGTCACCTCGAAGTGGCCGATGTGCGCGAGGAGCTCCTCCAGGCAGCCCACCAGGCCCGCCCCTGGCAGACGGCCCGCAACGAGAGAATCATCGACACCGGCCTCGCCGCAGGATCCGCCCGACCGCTCCACGTTAAAGGACGTCCATGAGCAGCGCCGACATGCCGCGCTTCGATGCACAGGCCGCTGCCCAGCAGATGCTCGACCTCGAGGCGGCGCAGCCGCCCCTGCCCCTGCTCCCCGCCCAGGTGACGGCCGCCCCGTCCGCGACTGCCGTCGCAGAGCCCCCTCCTACAGGGCTCCTGCCGCCGTCGCTGTCCGACCGCGGCAACGCCCGACTGTTCGCCCAGCTCTACCGCGACCAGTTCCGACACGCCGAGGGCCTGGGCTGGTTCGTCTGGGACGGCTATCGCTGGAAGCGGGGCGGAGGAGAGAAGGCCGCCCTGTGGGCGGCCGGAGAGATGGCCGAGGACATGCCCTCCACCGATCTGCGCGGTCTCTTCACCGACCGCGAGCTGGCACACCACAAACGCAAGACCCTCTCCACCGCCGGCATGCAGGCCCTGCTCACCCAGGCCAAGGCCGCCCCGGGCCTGTCCGTCGACCCCGACGCCCTCGACGGCGATCCGCACGCCCTGTGCACCCCCGCCGGGGTCGTCGACCTCTTCACCGGACAGCTGCGCAAACCCGACCCGGAACGCGACCTCCACTCCCGCGCCACCACCGTCGCCCCCCAGCCGATGGACACCCCCCGCTGGGACCGCTTCCTGACCGACACCTTCGGCGACGACGCTGAAGGCCGCGAGATGATCGCTTTCCTGCACCTGCTGCTGGGCTACTCCATCACCGGCGACGTCGGCGCCCAAGTGCTGCCCTTCCTCCACGGCGAGGGCAAGAACGGCAAGAGCGTCCTGCTCGACACCATGATCCAGATCCTGGGCGACTACGCGGACGCCGCACCACCCGGCTTCCTGATGGACCGCGGAGCCTACGCGGAACACTCCACCGAACTGACCGAGCTGCACGGCCGCCGCCTGATCGTATGCAGCGAGCTGAAGCCCAACGACAAATTCGACGAAGCCCGCGTCCGCCTCCTCACCGGCGGCGACAAAATCAAAGCCCGCCGAATGCGGCAGGACTACTTCTCCTTCACGCCCACCCACCACCTGTGGCTGCTCGGCAACCACCGCCCCGAGGTCACCACCGGCGGATACGCCTTCTGGCGGCGCATCCGCCTCGTGCCCTTCATCCGCACCGTCGCCGCCGAACGCCGCATCGACAACCTCGCCTTCGAACTCGTCCGCGACGAAGGCCCCGGCATCCTGCAGTGGCTCATCGAAGGCGCCCACCGCTACCTCACCACCCGCGACCCCCTCGAAGGCCCCGACCGCGTCCGCATGGCCACCAGCGCCTACGCCACCACCGAAGACCACATCGGCCGCTTTCTCACCGAGTGCTGCACCCGCGACGCCGACACCGACACTGAACTCCGCGTCGAACAGGGCCTGCTCTACACGGAGTACAGCTCCTGGTGCACCTCCGGCGAAGGCATCCGCCCCGCCACCCCCCGCGCCTTCGCCACCCGAGTCCGACAGGAAGTCGGCCTCAGCTCACCCTCCGAAATGATCAAGTCCAACGGCCGCAAGTACTACCCGGGACTCGGTCTGGCGGCGCCAGAATGACCCACCACACCGCCGATCCCGCGCCCGCAGCCCTACGCCCGCCTCCCCTCGCCGATTACGATGGGAACCCGGATCCGCTCCGGGCGACGCCCGCACTCCGCTCGACGGTCGCCCGGCAAACCGGCCACCGCACCACACACGCACGCCAGGCGAAACCTCCTTGCGAGGGCCCGCCGATGAAGAAGGGGCTGCAGCCATGAGCTCGCTGTTGAACGCAAGCGAGATCACCCACGAGCAGGAAGTGGTCTGGCTGGAGGACCCCGCCGCACTGCAGTACGTCCGCCAGGCCCTCGACAAGACCCCCCGCCGCGGCAACAAGCCGCGCTACGCCCGCGACGGACGCATGGTCGGCTACGCACTCCTGGACGACGGAGCCGAACCCGACCCCGACAGTGGCCTGTACCGGCGGCGGGTCTTCTTCCTCCTCCCACACGACCGCGACAGTCAGCCCGCCGGCCCCTACGCCGTCGGCGCCCCCGGCGAGGCCGTCGACCCCCGCACCATTGAACCGAAGAACCCCGGAGCCAAGACAGACCGCTCACAAGGGCGTACGACGGCCATAGCGTCCGCCACCCCGTAGCCGAAGCCGTGCGCCCACATGCTGCGGATCCCTCCAAGACCCGGCACCCGGAACCCGAACCGGCGGAGGACGTGGCTTCCTGAACCGAACGTGTGGGGCCCGTACCGGTGCGGCTCCACGCGCCTGATCGGCGACTCAGGCAGGTAACCAGCGAGCAGGGCGGTGAGCTCAGCGGGGGCTCGGGCGCGAGCTTCTTCGGCCTTGGCGTGCAGGGTGCGGACCGGATACGCCCTGGCCGAGGGCTCGGTGCCGAGATCTAATACCACACATGGACGCGAGCGTGGCAGGTGTGGTGGGCACGGCGATCGGCGCGCTGGGAGCCGTGGCTGGCGGCTGGGTCTCCGTAATCGGCCAAGGGCGTCCGCACGGCGACTACGCCGAACTGGTCGGCGGCCCGCTCGACGGGCTGCTGCTCGACATCACCGACTGGACAGCGGACGAGATCCAAACCGGCGTTGCCCTGACGACCGAGCTCGGGCAGTTCGGCGCAATTGGTCCGGCGACTCTCCCTGACGCCCCGGGCCGACTCGCCCAGCCGATCGGCCCGGGGCACGCTGGAAGGCGTGACCAGCGCACCGATCGTCGGCACCGGCCCTTCCAATCGGGCGGCCGGAGAGTCACCATGCACAGCCACGGCCAGGACGAGCTCCTCGGCACCGCCTACAGCGACCACGACCTGGTCGTGTTCCTCGAGGCCGCTGGCGTCGCCGAAGCCGAGGCCATCTGGGACGACCCGCAGTGGGTGGAGTGGGCGAGGCGGCCAGGCCCACGAGTTCCACGCCGCCTGACGGAGGCCGGGGTGCTGGGCGCACATGCTGCGCCCAGCACCACCGCCGGTCAGCCGATCAGCTTGTGCAGCACGGGGACGCTGAGCCCGAAGGAACCCAAGCCCGCGGCGACGGCTGTCGGCACGGACTTGTCGTGGAGGAACATAAGCCCGCCCATGACGAGGCCGATGATGACGGCCGCCAGGAACACCACGGCGGCGTGCACCGACAGCAGCGGGGCCTCCGACGGCATCCCTGCGCTGGCCGGGCCGGGCGGTTGGGGGTGGTGG
>NZ_WWKH01000361.1:0-6394 GCF_009865595.1 Streptomyces sp. SID1328
CTCGAGCTCGTCCTGAAGCAGGTCGGGGTCTGTTCCCCACCGCCGCCATTCCTCGCCCAAGCCGAACGAACACACCAGATCGTCGTCAACGGCACAGGAGAACGTGGGGGGCGGGTGGAACGCCTGGGGATCGAATGTGGAAGATGCCCCGACGGCCGTGTGGCGGGCGGTGGAAGTTCTGGACTGCTAAGAGACCGTTTCTGATGGTGGGTCTGTCTCGTCACTGAGGCCATGGCAGGTCTCGCGGGGCGCCGGTGAGCTGCCGGTACGCCGCCGCGGCACTCGTCGACTCGACTGCGTGGTCACCTCGCGCGAGCGGGTGCCGTTTGCGGCCACCCTGCTGCACCGGCTGCCCCGCTTGAAGCTGCTGATCGCCTCCGGCTGCACAACTCAGTGATCGACTACGCGGCGGCGACAGCCGGACTCCGCGTCGGTCTCACCCACAGCATTGACGTGAGCACGCCCCACCACTACGTTGCCACAGCGCTGAGACAACGTTGTCAATCATGCCGTGGAGGTTCCCGGTTCCGCCTCGCTCTCCCCCACTCCCACAGGAGGCACAGAACGATGTCCTGGATCTCGTTAGGCAGACCCCGGCGTGCGCGTCGGGGCTACGCGGCGGCTGCCGCCGTCGCAGGGGCCGCACTGGTCGGCGCGTACGCGCTGCCCGCGTCGGCGGCACCCGCACGGGTCGCGGATTTCGTGGCTCATCCGGCCGATCTGGTCAACCCGTTCATCGGTACGTCCAACGACGCCAATGACTTCCCCGGCGCCGACGTGCCGTTCGGCATGGTGCAGTGGAGCCCGGACACCTCGTCGCGGCCGCCGGGCGGGGGGTATGAGTACAAGGACTCCTCGATCACGGGCTTCAGTCTCACGCACATCGCCGGGCCCGGCTGCGGGGCGGCGGGGGACGTGCCGGTGCTGCCGACGGTCGGGGCCGTCGACAACTCGGCCACCGACTCCTTCTCGCACGCCAACGAGTCCGCCACGGCGGGGTCGTACAAGGTCGCGCTGGACAACAAGGTGACCACCGAGCTGACCACCACCACGCGCAGCGGGATGGCGCGGTTCACCTTCCCGGCGACCACGCAGGCGAACCTGCTCTTCAAGCTGAACGGCAGCCAGAACGGCGCCAGTTCGACCCAGTTCAACGTGGTGTCCAGCACCGAGGTCAGCGGGCAGGTGACGAGCGGCCGGTTCTGCGGGGCCGGGAACAGCTACACCGTCTACTTCGACATGGTCTTCGACCGGCCCTTCGCCACCAGCGGCAGCTCGCTCGCGGCGCCGAAGCCGGCGCCGAGCACCAGGCGGGCCGGGAAGAACGCGGCGGACCGGCCCAACCACCCGCGCCTGCACGGCACGGCGCCCAAGGCCGTCACGGACGACACGGCCCCCAAGGCCGCCGCGTCCAACGCCCACGTCACCTTCGACACCGGTTCCAGCCGGGTCGTCCAGGCCAAGGTGGGCGTCTCCTACGTCTCGGTCGCCAACGCGAGCGCCAACCGCGCCGCCGAGAACCCCAATTGGAATTTCGACACCGTCCGCACCTCGGCGCACGACGCCTGGGACTCGGCGCTGGGCAAGGTGCTGATCGGCGGCGGGACCTCGGACCAGCAGAAGATCTTCTACACCGCGCTCTACCACTCGCTGCTGCACCCGAACGTCATCAGCGACACGGGCGGCCAGTACTTCGGCTTCGACGGCAGGACGCACACGGTGGACTCCGGCCACCGGGCCGCGTACGCCAACTACTCCGGCTGGGACATCTACCGCTCCCAGGCCCAGTTGGAGGCGCTGGTCAGCCCCCAGGTGGCCTCCGACACCGCCCAGTCGATGGTCGACGACTACCAGCAGACCGGGATCTTCCCCAAGTGGTCCGAGAACAACGGCGAGTCCTACGTCATGGTCGGTGACCCGGCCGCCGCGATCATCGCCGACTACTACGCCTTCGGCGCGCGGAACTTCGACACCTCGGCGGCCCTCGCCGGTCTGGTGAAGCAGGCCGGCACCGCCAACAACGACCGGCCGGGCCTCAATTACCTCGACAATCCGGGATACGAGCCCCACGACGGCAGCTACGGATGCTGCAACTTCTACGGCCCCGTCGCCACCACCCTGGAGTACGACACCGCCGACTTCGCCCTCTCCGCCTTCGCCGGTGCCCTGGGCGACACCGGGAGCCAGAAGACGTACGCGCACCGGGCGCAGGACTGGCGCAACGTGCTCAACCCCGCCTCCGGTTTCGTCCAGCCGCGCAACCTCAACGGCACCTGGACCGGCGGGTTCGACCCGACCAGCGGGACGGACATGGTGGAGGCCGACTCCTGGATCTACACCGGCATGGTGCCGTTCGACGTGGCCGGGCTCGCCACCGCCAAGGGCGGCAACAGGGTGATGGGCGACTACCTCGACACCGTGCTGCGCAGCTACACCGGCGCGAACGGCTACGCCTGGGTCGGCAACGAACCGAGCATCGAACTCCCCTGGGAGTACGACTACATCGGCATGCCGTACAAGACCCAGGCGACGGTACGGGCGGTGCAGGACCAGATCTGGTCCAACTCCCCCGCCGGTCTGGCCGACGGCAACGACGACCTGGGCGCGATGAGTGCCTGGTACGTCTGGTCGGCGCTCGGTATGTTCCCGATGACGCCGGGCACGGCCGATCTCGCCCTCGGTTCGCCGCTGTTCCCGCAGGCGCAGGTCACGCTGCCCTCGGGCAGGGCGCTCACGATCAACGGCTCCGGCGCGGCGGACAACGCGCCCTACGTCCAGTCGGCGACCTTCAACGGCTCGGCGTGGAACAACGCCTACGCTCCGGCCTCCGCGCTCACTTCGGGCGGCACCCTCGGCTTCACCCTGGGCACCACGGCCAACACCGCGTGGGCCGCCGGGACTTCGGCCGCTCCCCCGTCCTACCCCGGCGACACCTCCGCCCCCGCCAGGCCACGGGTGGGTCCGGTGAAGTCCGGTGTCAGTTCCTCCCTCTGCGTGGACGACGCCAACTCCGGTACGGCGGACCACACGGCGATCCAGCTGTGGACCTGCAACGGTACGTACGCCCAGGACTGGACGGTCGCGTCGGACGGCACCCTGCGCACGCTCGGCAAGTGCCTCGACGTGACGAACAGCGGGACGGCCGACGGCACCCTCGTCCAGCTCTATGCCTGCAACGGCACGGGCGCGCAGAAGTGGACGGCCGGCTCGGACGGCTCGCTGAAGAACGCCAACTCCGGTCTGTGCCTGGACGATCCCAACTCCGCCACGGCGGAGGGCACCCGGCTGCAGATCTACGCCTGCAACGGGTCGGCGGCCCAGAAGTGGACCCTTCCGGCGGCCTGAGCTCCCGAGTGCGGTCCCGTCCTCGGGCGGGGCCGCACTCGGCCGGCCCGGAAGCCCGGCGCGGTCCCGTCGGGGCATCCACGATGCCCGCACAGTGCCTCGCTCGCCCTGGCGCCGCCCGTGAGCGGTCGGCACCATGGGCCCACTGAGGAAAGGTGCGAGATGGCGACACACCAGCGGCGGAACCGGCAGGAAGCCGGGAACGAGGCGGTACAGGACCGGAGTTCTGCTTCCGGGGGCCGGACGGAGGCCGTGCGGCCCGTCGGGCCCGGGCGGGCGGTGAGTCCGGCCGGTGTCGCGGCGCTCCAGCGGTCAGCCGGGAACGCCGCAGCCGCGGCCGCCGTGCAGCGGTCCTCGGTCCACCGGGTGCTGCGGGGGCCCGGACGGCCGCTGGACGCCTCGGTGCGCGGGGAGATGGAGGCGCGGTTCGGGACCGGGTTCGGGGATGTGCGGGTGCACAGCGGGCCGGACGCGGAGCGGTCGGCGACCGAGATCGGTGCCCGCGCGTACACCGCGGGCAGTCATGTCGTACTGGGGCGCGGCGGCGGGGACAAGCACACCCTGGCGCACGAGCTGACGCATGTCGTGCAGCAGCGGCAGGGGCCGGTGTCCGGTACCGACTCGGGGCACGGGTTCGCCCTGTCCGATCCCGGTGACCGTTTCGAGCGGGCCGCGGAGGCCAACGCGCACCGGGTGATGTCCGGTCCGGTGCCGGACCACGGGGGCGCCTCCGACCCGGTGCAGCGGGCCGCCGGCGCGGACCCCGGCATGGTGCAGCGGGCCCTGACCATGGACCTGGAGAACGCACATGTCTCGCACTATGTGCCTGCCAAGAAGGGGGCCGGGGCCGCACAGAACCTGCCGATCCAGCGTCCGCACGAGGTGAGCGGCCCGGTCAAGAAGACCGGCACCAAGGGCCGGCCCGCCGCGCCCAACCCGATCGCGGTGCGCAAGCTCCAGCAGGCGTACAAGGGGCAGGCGGCGGCCCACAAGTGGAAGGTGCCCACCGAGGCGGACGTGTGGCGGGACCTGTTCGGCGGCGCCGGGTACGACCGCGGGCACGTCATGGGTCTGGAGGTCGGCGGTGTGGACGACGCCCGGAACATCGTCCCGCAGTGGTCCCTCAACCAGGGCACCGGCATGTGGCGTCGCATGGAGCAGGCGCTCGCGGACATCGACTCGGGAACCGTGCGCTTCGTGGTGCACTACGCGTCGGATAACGGCAACCACCGCGCGGTGATGGTGCCGACCCGGATCGACGTCTACCACGACGGAGCGCCGTACAAGCAGTGGGACAACGAGCCGGACACCAACGACCTGATCAGGTCCGGCGCCGAACCGAGCGACCTGTTCTTCTTCTACGAGAAGGCGATGGACGACCTCGACCGCCGCTCCGGCGAGACCCTGACGTCCGCGGAGATGGACGACTTCGTGCTGCTCGCGCTCGGCGCCGACCGGGCCGACATGCTCTCGCACAATGACTACCACGACGCGCGCGCCCAGGGCGGAACCCCGGCCGCCGGTGCCGCCGCGCAGCACGCCGCGGGCATGTCCAAGTCGGTCATCCCCGCCGACCGCCGCAAGAAGCAGCTCGAACGGTATGTGGCGGCGGGCTTGGTGACCCAGCACGGTACGGGCGACAAGGCCACCTACACGCTGCACGACGCGCCGGGCCCGTCGCCGGACAGCGACTCCAGTTCCTCCAGCAGTTCGGACGTGGAAATGTCCGACGGGTCCCAGTCGCAGGGGCAGCCGTTCATGACCATGACCTTCGACTCGCAGAGCAGCGGGGACGAGTACCAGGGGTCCGACGACCAGATGTCGACCTCTCCCTGAGCCGGCCGCCCGGCACCCGCTCAGGCGGCGCCCGGAGAGTCCGAACGGGGCGGTTCGCGCGCGGAGCTGGAGCGGGTGCTGGGCGGGGTGCCGGTGTCCCGGAAGCGCAGGTCGCGGCCGTGGCGGCGGAAGAGGTCGGTGACGAAATCGTCCAGCGCCTCGATCTCCCCCTCGCGCGAGTGGATGTCGGCGAGGGCGGCGCGCTGCTCCTGGTCGATCACGCGCTGCTTGTCGCGCCACGCCTGGCCGGCCGGGGCCCGGGGCAGGTCCTCGAACTCCTTCTGGGTCCGGACGTGGAAGCTCTCCACCGGCTCCAGGATCGGCGGGCCGCCCGAGGGGTCCTCATGAGAGTGGTGGACGACGAAGACCAGGCCGTCCACGTCGCCCCTGGCGATGGAGGTGCGCAGCTCGGGCCACCGGCGCCGGGACCAGGCGTTCGTCCCGGTCCGTCCCCTGCCTGGGTGTGCGCAACGCGCTCTCCCACCCCCCATCGAACGGAGCCGGATCATGACGGTTGCCCTGCTCCGGTGCTTAGAGGAGATCAAGCCAAGTTTGATGCATAGTCAATGACGGTTACACGCGGTTACCGAGAGAAATTCAGGCAAGACACCCGAACATACTCGCGCAATTCGGTCATCTGACCGACAGAGCCGGGGGTCCGTTTTCCGGACGCCCGGCCCTGTCGCGGCTTTGCATCACGGCGCGTCTCGAAGAGCATGGGCGTGACGCCCCAAGTCACCTGATGTCGCTGAGCACTCCGCTGACGTTGAGCACCTCATGGCACTCCTGGGCCCGCCTGCCGGTGGCGGGGGTGCCCGGCTTGGCACAGGTGACCTGGGCGGTGACCGTGTCGTTCGCGGCGATCCTGATGGGGGTGACCCAGTGATAGTCCTGGTTGCGGAAGGTCTCCAGCGCGATCGTCGTGATCTTCCGCTCGCCGAAGTTGATGGTCAGCACCCCCTCGTCGCCCTGGAAGTTGGCCACGACGATGTCGGTGACCTGGAACACCTTGTCCGCGGGCACCGTGTAGGTGCCGGTCTTCTCCGAGCCGCCGCCCGTCTGTACGTCGATGGTGGCCGAGCTCTGGCCGCCACCGGCCAAGCCGCCACCGCCGCCGTCGCCGGTTCCGGTCCCGGTGCCCGTACCGGCACCGCCGCCCGTACCCGGCCGGCTGCCCGCGCCACCCGTGCCGGTGCCGGGCACCCCGCCGTCG
>NZ_WWKH01000362.1:0-12207 GCF_009865595.1 Streptomyces sp. SID1328
CCCCGCCCCCGGTAAGCGGGCCGCGTGCCCACCCCGGCCAGCTCCGCCGTGCCCTCGGCGGGCGCCGAGCAACTGGCCGCCCCGGCACACGCGCCGTCCTCCGCGCGCACGAACCGCACGGCCCCGCCCCGCTCCTGTGTCCGCCGCAGCAGCGAGGCGCCATCGGCGGGCGCGGGGAACTCCGCGCCGAACGCCTCGGTCAGGGCCGCGTCGATCTCCGCGAACTCCGCGTCCGTGGAGGGGGATCGGGTTGAGGGCAGACCGGCGGGGCGGGTGAGCGTTGCCGGGGTGCAGACCAGGTACTCGTGCACGGCCTCGGTGGCGAAGCCCGCCCGGCGCAGGGCCGGTTCCACCTCCGGTGCCGCGTCCGGGGCGAACTCCAGCCGGGGGAGGAGCCCGCGCTTTGCGAACTCGCCCACCAGGGCGGCCACCTCGGCCTCCGTGGGGGTCGCGCCGGGCAGCGGGGTCGCGTAGTTGACGTAGGGGCTGGTCGTCGCGGGGTCGAAGCCCGCCACGAAGCCGCCGACCCGGATCGGTTCCGGGCGGCGCAGCAGGTTGGCGGCGGCGAAGTTCTGCACATCGAGGGGCACGGCACCGCACGCTGCCACGGCGGGCCCGTCCGGCCAACCGAATTGCGGACCTGGTGCCGGGGTCGGTGTAGATGTATCGTCCAGAACTGGAAAGTCCGTCCAGCGGCGATGGAGGCGGTGTCGGTGGGTTCCGAGGACGAGCATCTGCTGGGCGAGGCCGAGAAGGTCGCGGTCGCGCTGGGGCGGATGTTTCCGGGGCTGTGCGAGGTCGTACTGCACGATCTGCGGGACCCGGAGCACGCGATCCGGGTCATCGAGAACAACCTCTCCGGCCGTGCTCCCGGCGACCCCGCGACCGAGCTGGGGCTGGCCCGCGTCGCGGACCCCGGCTACCCGGACGTCGTGCAGAACTACCCCAACCGCTTCCCCGACGGCCGCCCCGCCAAGAGCACCTCCGTCGGCATCCGGAACAGCGCGGGCGAGTACATCGCGGCCATCTGCCTCAACCTGGACGTCTCCGTGCTCTCCCCGGTCGCGCTCGCGCTGGCCAACCTGGTCGCCACCGGCACCGAACACGGCGCCGAGCCGTTGGAGACACTGCGGGACCGGCGCGCGCGGGAGCTGCGCGGGACCGTGGAGGAGCTGGCCGCGCGGCGCGGGGCCACCCCGAGATCGCTGGGCCGGGACGCCAAGCGCGCGCTGGTACGGCAGCTGCACGGCGAGGGCTGGTTCGACTCGCGGGACGCCGCCCAGACCATCGCCGACCTGCTCGGGGTCTCCCGAGCGACCGTCTACAACTACACGAAGTAAGAACCCACACCACTCCCTGGGGGACCCGCCATGCCCGCCGAACCACACCTCACCCTCGACGACGTCCGCGCGGCCGCCGCCCGCCTGGAGGGCGTCGCGCACCGGACCCCCGTCCTCACCTCGCGCACCCTGAACGCCCGCGTCGGGGCGGAGGTGTTCATCAAGTGCGAGAACTTCCAGCGGGTCGGCGCCTTCAAGTTCCGGGGGGCCTACAACGCCGCCGCGCAGCTGCCGCCGGACCAGCTCGCCAAGGGCATCGCCGCCTTCTCCTCCGGCAACCACGCCCAGGCCGTCGCGCTGGCCGCCCGGGAACTGGGCACCACCGCCGTCATCCTGATGCCCGAGGACGCCCCCCGCTCCAAGATGGAGGCCACCCTCGGCTACGGCGCGGAGGTCGTCACGTACGACCGTTACACCGAGGAGCGCGGCGCCCTCGGGGAGGGCCTGGCGAAGGACCGGGGGCTGGCGCTGATCCCGCCCTACGACCACCTCGACGTCATCGCGGGCCAGGGCACGGCCGCGCTGGAACTACTGGAGGAGACCGGGGAGCTGGACGCGCTGGTGGTTCCGGTGGGCGGTGGCGGGCTCATCGCGGGCAGCGCCGTCGCGGCGAAGTCCCTCTACCCGGCGGTGCGGATGATCGGCGTGGAGCCGGAGGCGGGCGACGACACCAAGCGCTCGCTGGAGTCGGGGGAGCGCGTCACCATCCCGGTGCCCCGCTCCATCGCCGACGGACAGGTGCTGCCGAGCCCAGGCGAGATCACCTTCGCGCTCAACCAGCGGCTGGTCGACGCCATCGCGCTGGTCAGCGACGAGGAGATCGTCGACGCCATGCGGTTCGCCTTCGAACGCCTGAGGATCGTCCTCGAACCGAGCGGTGCCACGCCGCTGGCGGCCCTGCTGTCCGGGCGGGTCGAGAACCTGCCGCCGCGGGTCGGCGTCATCGCCTCGGGCGGGAACATCGACACCCGGCGCTTCGCGGAACTCACCGCGGGCTGAGCCGGGGCCCGGCCGCCGTGCCCCCTTCAGCGCGGGGGCACGGCGATTGGCGGGGCGGATCAGACGGTGCCGCTCGCGGAGACCGAGACCTTGGCCCTCGGGGCGCCGCTGCCGGTACCGAGGGACTCGATACGGTCCACGACGTCCTGGCCCTCGACGACCTCGCCGAAGACGACGTGCTTGCCGTCCAGCCAGTCGGTGACGACCGTGGTCACGAAGAACTGCGAGCCGTTGGTGTTCGGGCCCGCGTTCGCCATGCTCAGCAGGTACGGCCGGTCGTGCTTGAGGTTGAAGTTCTCGTCGGGGAACTTCTCGCCGTAGATGCTCTTGCCGCCGGTGCCGTTGCCGTTGGTGAAGTCACCGCCCTGGAGCATGAACTGCGGGATGACCCGGTGGAAGGGGGAACCGGCGTAGCCGAAGCCGTGCTGGCCGGTGGCCAGCTCGCGGAAGTTCTTGGCGGTCTTGGGCACGACGTCGTCGAAGAGACGGAACACGATCCGGCCCGCCGGCTCGTCGTTGATGGTGATGTCGAAGTACACGTTGTCGCTCATGTAGATCAACCTACCGTCGCTCGGCACGTGACGGTCGCCGGAGCCCGGCACGGCGGACCGCGTCGGGCCGGGCCCCTTGCGGGCGCTCGGGGTCAAATATGCATCCGCAAATGACTCGCACTCATCAAGTCAGCCTTTATCGCTTGATGTTGGCCGAACCTGGACCTCCTGCGTACGCATGGGCAAACCCCGCCGAGCCCTACCAGGTCACCGGCAGTGTTCTCGGACCGCGAATCAGCCCGTCCCGCTGGAACTCGACCTTCTCGGCCGGTACGGCGAGCCGCAGCTCCGGGAACTCCGTCATCACGGCCTCGATGAGCACCTCGGCCTCCATCCGCGCCATCAGCGCGGCCAGGCAGAAATGCGGGCCGTGCCCGAAGGCGACATGCCCCGCGCCGGAGCGGTCGAAGTCCAGCAGCTCCGGGGTGGGGAAGGCGGACGGGTCCCGGTTGGCGGCGACGTAGGCGTTGTAGACCACATCCCCCTTGTGGATCAGATGGCCGCCGATCCGCACGTCCTCGGTGGCGACGCGGGGGATGCCGACGCCGTTGCGGTGCGGGACGAACCGGAAGAGTTCCTCCACCGCCTTCGGCAGCAGCTCCGGCTCCCGGCGCAGCCGCTCGAACTGGTCCGGGTGGGTGAGCAGGGCGTACATCATGGAGCCGCTGTTGTTGCGCACCGCGTGCCCGCCGCTGACGTACACCGCCATGGCCAGCGAGATCGCCTCGTCCTCGGTGATCTCACCGCTCGCCGCGGCCTCCGCCAGCACTCCCGCCAGGTCCTCGCGGGGCTCGGTGCGGCGGCGCTCCAGCAGCGCGGTCACCCGGCTCCGGGTGTCCTGCCGGGCCGCCTGGTTGCGCTCCCTCGCGTCCGCCTTGGTCAGCAGCGCCTCCGAGTTGCCGGCCCAGTTGCGCCAGTCGTCCTCGTCGGCGCCCAGAAAGGCGCAGACCACCGCGATCGGGAACGGCGTGTACAGGTGCTCCATGAGATCGCCGGGAGCACCAGCGCGCCGCATGCCCTGCAGCATCCCGCGGGCGGTGCGCTGGGCCGGCGGGCGCAGCCGGGCCATGCTCTTCGCGGTGAAGGCCCGCGCCACCACCCGGCGCAGCACGGTGTGCCGGGGCGCGTCGATGTACTGGAGCCCGGCCGTCTGCGAGGCCACCGTCTGCGGCGCCATCGTCGTCACCGAGCGGCCGAGCAGCGCCGCGCGGGAGAAGCGGGGGTCGGAGGTGACGAAGCGGACGTCGTCGTAGCGGGTGACCAGCCACGCGTGACCCTCCCCGTAGGGCAGCCGGATGCGGGTGACCGGCTCGTCGCGCAGCAGCGAGTCCAGGAACGGGTCGGGGTCCAGCGCGGGCAGGTCCTCGACCAGCCAGGGCCGCACGGGCGGCGGAGGCGGGGAGGACGGGGGTACGGGCTCGACGGACGCGGAGTCGAAGGTCATGGCGGGTCCCTTCTCCAGCAGTGTCCGTCAGCCTCCCGCAGCCGCACGGGTGCCGCATGCGGGGTTCCGCCACATCAGCGGTCCCCCTGGCGCACTGGAGTGCATCAGGGGGACCGATGGGGCCGGGAGGTCACCACAGAAGGGTCACCAGTAGTGCCGGCGACCGGCGACCGCGTGACCGGTGGCGCCGAGAATCCACAGGATGGCGCCGATCACGGCGAGAATGATGCCGATCGTCCACAGGATCGAGATCCCGGTGAGAAAGCCGATGATCAGAAGGATGACGCCGATCGCGAGCATGGTGTGCCTCCAGCCGTAGGAGTAGTACCTGCTCTTCTAATGCCCCGATGCGGGGCACATTCTCACTCCGGAGCGGGAAACCTGGACATCCTTTCGAGCCGATTCGAGCCGGGCGGCGTTTCCGCAGGTCAGTGGTGTGGCCGGGGCTCGTCGGGGGAGGCGGGCAGGGCCAGGTGTTCGAGGTCGCCGGGCGGCGCCGAGCGCACCGGCCACAGCGGGGCCGCCTGTCCGTCCGCGACCGCCGCGGGGGCGTCGGTGAGGTTCATCCGCTCCCGCAGCCGCCCGTAGAAGTCCATCGGGCCCAGCCGTACCGCCCGCAGCCGCCGGGGGGAGGCGTACACGCCGATCCAGTCGCCTGGGTTCAGCACGCCCCGCACCTGGCCGTCGATGCTGACCGCGGCCTGGCCGGAGCGCTCCAGCACCCGGAACGCGATCGGCTCGTCCGGCGCCGCCAGCACCGAGCGGTCGAACGTCATGTGCGGGGCGACCGGTGTGAACAGCAGCCCCTCCATGCGCGGCGAGACCACCGGCCCCCCGGCGGCGAAGCTGTACGCGGTCGAGCCGGTCGGCGTGGCCACCAGCAGCGCGTCGGCGGAGTACGAGGCGAGGAGCTGGCCGGCGATGTACACGCCGACCGACACCTGCCGGTCCCGCGTCAGCTTCTCCAGGACCACGTCGTTCAGCGCGGTGACGTTCAGGGCCACGCCCCAGTCGTCCCCGACCGTGCAGTCCCCGCGCACCCTTGGCGGCGGCAGCATCGGGCCACGCCCGTAGCGCACCAGGTCCGCCATGTGGGCGGGCACGCCCAGCGGGCAGGAGGCGCGCATGGTGAGCAGCATCCGGCTCTCCACCTCGTACCGGCCCTCGTACACCGCGTCCAGCGCGGCCCGTACGGCCGGCGCGGGTACCTCGGTGAGAAAGCCGACCCGGCCGAGGTCGACGCCGAGCACCAGGGCGTCGTTCTCCGCGGCCAGGCGGGCGCCGCGCAGGAAGGTGCCGTCGCCGCCCAGGGTGACGATGAGGTCCGGGTCGCCGGCGCTGTCGACCTCGTCGCGGGCGCTGTGCCGGGCGCCCTCCTGCCAGACGTCGATGTCGGCGCAGCCCACGTCGTGCCCGGCGCACCACTCGCGCACCGCGTCCGCCGCGGCGAGGGCGGCCGGGCGCCCGGCGTGCACGACCAAACCGATACGGCTCACCGTCATCCCGACACCCGCCTCCCAGCCGACCCGCGCGACCGCCCCATCCTCACCGGGAGGCGGACACGCGTGCGGGACGCCACGCCGCCGGGGTGCTACCGGGCGGTGCCGAAGTCCTGGGTCCAGTAGCTGCCGGGCTGGGCGAGGCCCACGCCGATCTCCTTGTAGGAGCAGTTGAGGATGTTCTCCCGGTGGCCGGGGCTGTTCATCCAGCCGGCCATGACCTCTTCGGGCGTCGAGTAGCCGTAGGCGACGTTCTCGCCGTACGCGCTCCACTGGTAGCCGGCCGCGGTGATGCGCGAACCGGGGTCGGAGCCGTCGGAGCCGGTGTGCGACATGGTGTTGTGCGCGGCCATGTCGGCGCTGTGGTCCTGCGCGGCCTTGGTCAGTGTGGAGTTGAGGGCGACCGGGGAGCAGCCGGCCTTGGCGCGCTCGGCGTTGACCAGTTCCACGATGCGGGCCACGTCGCCGGAGGCGGTCGCCGCGGGCTGCGGGGTGCCGGGCGAGGTGGCGGTGGCGGTCTGCACGGGGCGGGGCGCGGTGGAGACCTGGCGCACGGTCGGGGCCGAAACGGGCTTCGCGGAGGCCGGCTTGGTGACGGCGGGCTTTGCCGTGGCCGGCTTGGCGGGCCGGGCGGCGGCCGTGGTCTTCGCCGCCTCGGGGGCCTGCCGCGTGGTGCGGTGGTGGGCGGGCGCCGCAGTGGGCTGGTGCTCGGTGCGGATGCTCGGGGAAGCGGAGGGGGTCGCGGGGGCGGCGGCCTGCTTCCGCACGTGGTGCGACGCGTGGCGGGGGCTCTGCTCGGTCTGCCAGGCGGTGGCCTCGGTCTGCCGGCCGGAGTCGCCCTTCCAGTCGACGCAGGCCACGGCGGCGGTCGGTACGCCCACCGCGCCCACGGCGACGGCGGCTATGAGCACCCGCCGGTACTGCTGGTCCTTACGGTGCTTTCCCATGCGTGAAACCTCATTCGGTAGGCGCCGGGCGCCGCCGCGCGGCTTCCTCTTGCTGGAACCCGCCTCCCGAACAGCAAAAGACGCCCTGCGAGTCGTCATTCTTAGGACGGTCACACAAGGCATGCAAAGGGACTGTCGTACTAACGCGCTTCGTAGAGCGGCGAGCCCCTTGCCAAGGTCACGTGGGCGTGCCGACCCGGCGACAGCGGCTTCGGGTCGCTGCTGCCGAGCCGTCAGAACCCCTCATGATTTGCGAAAGCGAGGTTCTCGGGCGAGGGAATCGGCCGCTTCAGGGGACAGCATGATCCAAATACCCGCCAAGACGGACAAAGCGCACTTGTCGTCACGGCTCGTCACCTACTAAGGGACACCCGTAGGTCATCGGAGCCTGTGAGGGATGTCACGGAACCATCCCCTTGTCCGGCGGCTCGGGGGCTACACGTCCATCCGCTGGGTTCCCACGACCGACAGCAACCGGAGCGCCGCCTCCGAGGCGGAGCCCGGCGTGGCGGTGTACAGGACGAGGCGCTGGTCCCGGTCCGGGACGTGCAGGGCGTCGCAGTTGACGGTCAGGGGGCCGACCACCGGGTGGTGGAAGGTCTTGGCCAGGGTCGGCAGCACGGAGACCTCGTACGCCTCCCAGAGCCGGGCGAAGTCCTCGCTGCCCGCCAGGAGTTCGGCCACCAGGCCGGTCACCTCCGGTGAGCCGGGGTAGCGGGCGGAGGCGGCGCGCAGCCGCTGCACCGAGTCGCGGGCGAACGCGGCCGCGTCCGAGACGCCGTACAACCCGCCCTGGTGCGCGTCGAGGAAGACGCGGCGGATCAGATTGCGGTCGCGGCGCGAGAGTGCGGAGAAGTCCTCCATCAGCGCCGCCGCCAGATCGTTCCAGGCGAGCACCTCGCCGATCGCCGACGTGACGATGGCAGCCGTCCCCGGCAGCCGGGACAACAGGTCCAGGATGCTCTGCCGCACCTCGCGCGGGGGGCCGGGCGGCGGGGCCGGGGGCGCCCCGGCCAGGTGGTGCAGATGATCGCGCTCGGCGTCCGTCAGACGCAGCGCCCTGACCAGCCCGGACAGCACCTCACGGGACGGGCGCGGGCCGCGCGCCTGCTCCAGCCGGGTGTAGTACTCGGTGGAGATGAACGCCAGTTGCGCCACCTCCTCGCGTCGCAGCCCCGGCGTACGGCGGCGCGGTCCGGCGGGCAGACCCACCTCGGCCGGGCCGATCCGCTCGCGCCTGTCCCGCAGAAATGCCGCCAGTCCGTCTCGGTCCACGGGGCCAGTCTGCGCCGGAGCGGCGGTGCCAGCCAGGTACCGCCTGTGCCTGGATGAGCGGGACCGGGCGGCGCAGGCTCGACCACATGAACCCCACAGCGACAGACACTTCCCTCCCCACCGGACTGCTCCCCGGCAAGGTCGCCTTCATCACCGGCGCCGGACGCGGGATCGGTGCCGCCGCGGCCCGGCTCTTCGCCCGCGAGGGGGCGCGGGTCGTGCTCGCCGCCCGCAGCGAGGACCAGCTCGAGGCGGTCACCGAGGAGATCCGGGCCGAGGGCGGCACCGCCGACTACGTGGTGTGCGACCTCGCCGACGGGAACGCGGTGCGCGCCGCCGTCGACCGGGTCGTACACCTCCACGGACGCCTCGACATCGCCTTCAACAACGGGGCCGCCAACCAGGCACCCGGCCCGCTGGACGACCTGTCCGAGGACGAGTTCGACCGGCTCTACACCGTCAACCTCAAGGGGCAGTGGCTGGCCATGAACGCCGAGGTCGCGGCCATCCGGGCCACCGCCGGCAGCGGAGCCGTCGTCAACAACTCCTCCGTCGGCAGCCTGCGCGGCAACCCCGAACTGCCGGGCTACGGCGCGATGAAGCGGGCCCTGAACAGCATCACCGAGTCGGCCGCCGTCACGTACGGCCCGGAGGGCATCCGCGTCAACGCCATCGCGCCCGGCAACACGGCCACCGAGATGATGCGGGCCTGGGAGGAGAAGGCGCCCGGCCTTCAGGAACGGCTCCAGGCGCACACCCCGCTGCGGCGGGATGCGCGCCCCGAGGAGATCGCGGAGGCCGCGGCCTGGCTGCTGAGCGACCGCGCCTCCTTCGTCACCGGCGCGGTCCTGCGGGTGGACGGCGGCGCCCTCACCTGAGGCGGGGCGCCGTGGTCGTGGTCGGCAAGGGGATCAGACCTCGCGCCAGCGGGCGTTGCACCAGGAGAAGACGCCGAACGCGGCCAGGCCCAGCGCGATCAGCGCCAGCAGCCAGGGCCCGGCGGGCAGGTCCCGGAACGAACGCAGAGTGTCGTCCATGCCCTTGGCCTTGCCCGGCTCGTGCTGGACGGCCGCGATCAGGGCGAACACCCCGGCCACGGCGAAGACGATGCCGCGGGCCGCGCCGCCGCCCACGCCCAGGACGTCGACGATCTTCCGCACGGTGGGGGACATCTCGCCGGTGCGCAGATGCTTGCGGAACTTCCGCATCACCGCACGGGCCGCGATGTACACCCCCGCCCCGATCACCACGAGCCCGGCGGCCCCGACGATCCACTGACCGCCGGGCCACTTCAGCGCCATCGCGGTCACGTCGTCGCTCCGCTGGTCCGAGGAGCCGCCGCCGCTGCCCTTCTGGCCGGCCGCGTAGGACAGCACGGAGTAGGAGACGAAGGCGTAGAACACCGCGCGCGCCGCGGACATCACCCGCTTCGACGCCTTGGTGCCGTCCGGGCCGGCGCTGCCCACCACCGCCTCCGACAGCCGCCACAGTGCCATGCCGGCCAGCGCGACACCGACGATCCACAGCATGGCGGCGCCGAACGGCTTGTCCGCCAGCTCGGAGAGGGCGCCGCCGCGGTCGGCCTGCTTCTTGCCGCCGCCACCGCCCACGGCTATCTGAAGGGCGATGACGCCCACGAGCAGGTAGATCAGTCCACGGGCGACGAAGCCCGCCTTCGCCGCCGCGGTCATCGCCGGGCTGTCGGCCGCTCGCCGGGCCTGCCCCCGGCCACGCTGTGTCAGAACGCTTGAGTCCATGACACACCCGATGCCCCGGCGTGTCCGCGTCACGCCCGACCGGCGCCGACGTGCCAAGGTGAGGTGTGATCGACTCCGGCACGGACCCCTCCCGGCGGCGCCTGCGCCCCGGATACCTCGGCGCGGCGGGCGTCTTCGCCGTGGGCATGATGGGCACCACACTGCCCACCCCGCTGTACGGGCTGTACCGGGAGCAGATCGGGTTCTCCGAGCTGATCGTGACCGTGGTGTTCGCGGTCTACGCGGTCGGCGTCATCGTCGCCCTGCTGCTCGCCGGCGGCGCCTCCGACGTGCTGGGACGGCGGCCGGTGCTGGTCGTCGCCCTGGTGCTGTCGGCCCTCAGCGCGGTGTGCTTCCTGCTGGAGGGCGGGCTGCCGCTGCTCTGCCTCGGGCGGGTGCTGTCCGGGTTCTCGGCGGGGCTGTTCAGCGGCACCGGTACGGCCGCCGTCCTCGACCTCGCGCCGCCCGGGCGACGGGGACGGGCCGCCCTCGCGGCGACGGCCGCCAACATGGGCGGGCTCGGGCTCGGGCCGCTGGTCTCCGGGCTGCTCGCCGAGTACGCGCCCCGGCCGCTGATCCTGCCCTTCCTCGTCCACCTCGCCCTGCTCGCCGTCGCGCTCGTCGTGACCCTGCTGCTCCCCGAGACGGTTCACCACGAAGGGGCCCGGCCACCGCTCAGGCCGCAGGGCATGCGGGTGCCGCCCGAGGTGCGCGGGGTGTTCGGGCCCTGCGCGCTGGCCGCGTTCGCCGGGTTCTCCCTGCTCGGCCTGTTCACGGCCGTCGCGCCCGCGTTCCTCACCGAGACCCTCGGCGAGCACAACCTCGCGGTGACCGGCGCCGTGGTCTTCAGCGTGTTCTGCGCCTCCACCGGCGGCCAGCTCCTCATGGGCCGCATCGGCGCCCGCGCCGCCCTCCCCTGGGGCTGCGCCGTACTCGCCGCCGGCCTCGTCCTGGTCGGCACCTCACTCCTCGTGGAGTCCCTCCCGCTCCTCCTCATCGGCGCCCTCACCGGCGGCGCGGGCCAGGGCATGGCCTTCCGTGCGGGCCTCACGGCGGTCGGCGCGGCCGCCCCCGAGGAACACCGCGGCGCCACCATCTCCGCCTTCTTCGTCGTCGCCTACCTCGGCATCTCCCTCCCGGTCGTGGGCGTGGGCGCGCTGACGGTGGGTCTGGGGGTGCGGGGGGCAGGGATGGTGTTCACGGCCTGCGCGATCGTGCTGGTCGTGGCGGTGGGGGCACGGGTACGGGTGCGTCCGCCGCGCACGCTGTGAACGTGAGCGGCAGCGAGGGGTCAGCGGGAAACCGCAGACCCCAGCGGGCGCCGGTACGGACCAGGGCGGCCGCCGGGGGGCGGGCGTGGAGGACGAGATCACGTTGGATCATCCGCAGCAAAGCGGCCAGTGCGGCCGGCATGGGGCGATACACCTTGGCCGCTGCGCGGTCAGCCCGCGGTGCGCACCGTAGTGGTCACCCTGACCTGGCACGGCATGCGCGGAGTCGAGCCGAAGCCGAAGCGCACGGGTGGGTCCACCGGGGCGAGGGTGCCGAGGTCGCGGCCCTCGAGGGTGGCCGTCGCCGCCGTGAGCCGGTGCAGGTCGCGGGCGCCGTACCACTCGTACCGGCCGTTGCCCGCGGAGCCGCGCGTGTGTACGCCCATCAGCAGGCGGGCCACCGGGTCGGTCAGGGCGGCGAAGGCGGGCCGGGAGGTGACCGGGGCCGCCAGTCGGAGCAGGGTGCCCAGGGCGCCCCGGCGGCCGACCGTGAAGCGCAGGTCGAGCAGCGGGCCGGACGTCACCGTCCAGCGGTCCCCGGCGATCCGCACCCCCACCGGCACCACCCGCACCTCGTCGAACGCATACGTCCCCGCGATGAACTCCGCCACCCGCCCGGTCGGCGCCAGCAGGGTGCGGCGGCCGTCCGGGCGTTCCAGCATCACGTCGCTGAAGGGGCCGAAGGGGGTGTGAGGCCAGTGGCCCAGGACCAGGCGGGTGCCGGAGGTCGTGCCGATACCGGTGATCCAGCCGTCGAAGCGGAGGTCGACGGAGTCGCGCGCGCGTGGGGGCGGGGCAGGAGAGCCGGGGGGCATCACGCGCAACGGATGCCCCTGGTGGGAAGCGGTGAAACAGGTCAGACGCCCGATGGGGTGGCCCGCGAAAGGATCTCGGCGGCGACCGCGAGTGCCTCGGCGCGGTCCTCGGGGACGAGGCCGATGCGGGTGCGCCGGTCCAGCAGGTCGGACGGGTCGAGGGCGCCCTCGTGGCGGGCGGCCCAGAGGAGTTCCGCGCGGGTGACCGGGTGGCCGGGGAGCACCGGCCCGGCGAGCGCCGGATCCCGCTCGGCCAGGGCGAGGACGGCCGGGGCCTCGGTGCCGTAGCGGCGGACCAGCCGGGCGGGG
>NZ_WWKH01000363.1:0-7390 GCF_009865595.1 Streptomyces sp. SID1328
CCGCGTCCCGCTCCGCACGCACGTACGGCTGGAGCCCGCCGCCCAGGGCGAGCGCGCCCGCCCGCGTGGCCCTCGCGAGGTCGCGGTGCCGGGCCATCACGGTGTCCAGGCCGTCCGCCTCGATCCGCTCCATACAGGCGTCCAGCGCCAGCATCTCCAACTGCGCCGGGGCGTGCGGCAGCGCCTTGCGCCCGCCGTCGATCCAGCGCTCCTTCCAGTCCAGCAGGGAGAGGTAGGAACGGCGCGGCGCGCCGGGGTTGGCGGCCATCCGCTCCCAGGCCCGCTCGCTCACCGAGATCGCGGAGACCCCGGCGGGCCCGCCCATCGCCTTCTGGGCGCCGATCACGCACAGGTCCACGCCCCACGCGTCCGGCAGTACCGGCTCGGCGCCGACCGAGGCGACCGCGTCCAGGTAGAAGAGGGCACCCTGCTCCCGCACCGCCTCGCCGATCTCCGCGACCGGGTTGGTGTTCCCGGTGGCCGCCTCCGCGTGCACCAGGGAGACGAAGTCGATCTCCGGGTGCTCGGCGAACGCCGCCCGGACCTGGTCCGCGGTGACGGCCGAGTCGAAGGGCACCGCCAGGTCGTGCACGGTCGCGCCGGAGTCGCGCAGCCAGTCGCCGAAGGTCTGGCCGTACGGACCGGTGATCACGTTCAGCGCCACGGTGCCCGGACCGGCGGCCGCGCGGATCGCGCCCTCCAGCGGCAGCAGCGCCTCGCCCTGGGTGATCAGCACGTCCTGCCGGGTGTCCAGCAGCCGGGCCACCCGGTCCTCGATGGCGGCGAACCGCGCGGCGGTCAGCGGGGGCAGGTCGAGGAGGGGATGGGTCACGGCGGGTGCCTTCTTCGCTCACGAGGTCCACGGGGCCGGCCCCGGCGGACCGACGGTGACGAGGGTAACTGGCGGCCTCCGTGCCGTTTTGACCGGCGACATCTTAGGCTGGACGGCCGCGAAGCCATCAGATTGATTTGAGAGGCCCAAACCTCTCCTTATAATCGGAACCCACAGTTCCCCCGATCGGGAGATTCCCCCCATGAAGACCCTTCTTCGGCGCCGGCCCCGTGTGCTGGCAGCCATCACCGCGACGGCCGCGATCGCGCTCGTCGCCGGCTGCTCCTCCTCGGGCGGCGGGGGCGGGAAGACCACCGTCAAGGGGGTCCACCTCGCCAACGCCGGGGCGCTGACCGTCTGCACCCACCTGCCCTACCCGCCGTTCCAGTCGGTGATCGACGGCAAGGTGCAGGGCTTCGACGTCTCCCTGATCGACCTGGTCGCCAAGGACCTGGGCGTGAAGCAGAAGATCGTGGACACGCCGTTCGAGAACTTCAAGACCGGTGCCTTCCTCAACTCCGGCCAGTGCGACCTCGCTGCGGCCGGCATGACGATCACCGACGAGCGCAAGAAGAACGTCGACTTCTCCGACCCCTACTTCGAGGCCACCCAGGCCGTGCTGGTCGACAAGAAGAGCGGCATCAAGTCCCTCGCGGACCTCAAGGGCAAGAAGCTCGGCGCGCAGGCGCAGACCACCGGTGAGGACTTCGTCAAGAGCAAGGGCCTCGACCCGGTCTCCTTCCACTCCTCCGACGCGGTCCTCAACGGCCTGCGCACCGGCCAGGTCCAGGCCGTGGTCATCGACTACCCGGTGGTCCAGGGCTGGCTGAAGGACAAGGCCAACGCCTCCGCCTTCCAGGTGGTGGACAACATCAACACCGGCGAGCAGTACGGCTTCACGGTGAAGAAGGGCAACACCGCCCTGCGCGACGCGATCAACAAGGCGCTGGCCCACGCCAAGTCCGACGGCGAGTACAAGAAGATCTACGAGAAGTGGATCGGCCCGTACGACCCGTCCGCCGCCTCTCCCTCCGCGGGCTCCTGACCCGATGGCCGACACGGACACCCGCATCCAGCCCCGCAAGAAGGGCCTGACCCGCAGGCAGCGGCGCAGGCTCTCGCGCGGCGCGCAGTACGTCGTCTTCGTCGCCGCCGTCCTCGCCTTCGCGTTCTCCGCGGACTGGGGACGGCTGAAGAACCAGTTCGCGCAACTGCCCATCGCCGAGCAGATGTTCCCGGACATCATCACGCTGGCGCTGAAGAACACCGTGCTCTACACGCTGTCCGGCTTCGTGGTCGGACTCGTGCTGGGCATCGTCGTCGCCCTGATGCGGCTGTCCTCCGTGGGGCCGTACCGCTGGCTCGCCGGCATCTACATCGAGATCTTCCGGGGCCTGCCCGCCCTGCTGATCTTCATCTTCGTCGGCGTCGGCGTGCCGCTGGCCTTCCCGGACGTGCAGTATCCGGGCGGCACCTACGGCAAGGTCGCGGTCGCCCTCGGCCTGGTCTCGGCCGCGTACATGGCCGAGACGATCCGGGCGGGCATCCAGGCGGTGCCCAAGGGGCAGATGGAGGCGGCGCGTTCGCTGGGCTTCTCGCCCGCGCGGGCCATGATCTCCATCGTCATCCCGCAGGCGTTCCGCATCATCCTGCCCCCGCTCACCAACGAACTCGTCCTGCTCTTCAAGGACTCCTCGCTGGTGCTGTTCCTCGGTGTCACGCTGGAGGAGCGCGAGCTGTCCAAGTTCGGCAACGACCTGGCCAGCACCACCGCCAACTCCACCCCCATCCTGGTGGCCGGCCTGTGCTATCTGCTGGTCACCATCCCGCTCGGCTTCGTCGTACGCCGGATGGAGTCCAAGTCCCAGGAGGCGATCCGGTGAGCACTCCCGAGATCCGCGTCGAGGGGCTGCACAAGTCCTTCGGCGACAACCACGTCCTGCGCGGTGTCGACCTGGAGATCGGCCAGGGCGAGGTGGTCTGCGTCATCGGGCCGTCCGGCTCCGGCAAGTCCACCCTGCTGCGCTGCGTCAACCTGCTGGAGGAACCCCAGCAGGGCACCATCGTGGTCGGCGGCACCGAGCTGACCGACCCGGACGTGGACATCGACGCCGTACGCCGGCGCATCGGCATGGTGTTCCAGCAGTTCAACCTCTTCCCGCACCTCGACGTCACCGAGAACCTCACGCTGCCCCAGCGCCGGGTGCTCGGCAGGGACAAGGCGGCGGCGGAGAAGGTCGCGGCGGAGAACCTGGCCCGGGTCGGGCTCTCCGACAAGGCGCACGCCTATCCGTCCTCGCTCTCCGGCGGGCAGCAGCAGCGGGTGGCCATCGCCCGCTCGCTCGCCATGGGCCCCGAGGTGATGCTCTTCGACGAGCCGACCTCCGCGCTCGACCCCGAGCTGGTCGGTGACGTGCTCGCGGTGATGCGGGGGCTCGCCGAGGAGGGCATGACCATGATGGTCGTCACCCACGAGATGACCTTCGCCCGCGAGGTCGCGGACCGGGTCGTCTTCATGGACGGCGGCGTCATCGTCGAGCAGGGCACCCCGGAGGAGGTCATCGGGAACCCGAAGAACGAGCGGACCCGGCACTTCCTCTCCCGCGTCCTGGACCCGGCGATGGCCGAGGTGGAGGACGTACCCGGCAAGACGGAGAAGTAGCCGGGGCTTCAGCCCGAAGGGCCGCCTCACTAAGGTGCGGTGCATGAGCGATCACGCGGTGCTGCACGTGAAGGGGCGGGTCCTGACCGGGCCCGACGACGTCCGCGACGAGCTGTGGGTGGTCGGCGGCCGCATCACCTACGACCGCCCCGCCGGCGCCGGTGACATCCGAGCCGTCCAGGGCTGGGCGCTGCCCGGCCTGGTTGACGCCCACTGCCATGTCGGCCTCGGCGCGGAGGGCCCGGTCGACGCGGACACCGCCGAGAAGCAGGCCCTCACCGACCGCGAGGCCGGCGCCCTGCTGCTCCGGGACGCCGGTTCGCCCTCCGACACCCGCTGGGTGGACGACCGCGCGGACCTTCCGAAGATCATCCGTGCCGGGCGGCACATCGCCCGTACCCGCCGCTACATCCGGGGCTACGCCCACGAGATCGAGCCCGCCGACCTCGTCGCCTACGTCGGCCGGGAGGCGCGGCGCGGGGACGGCTGGGTCAAGCTGGTCGGCGACTGGATCGACCGGGGCATCGGCGACCTCGCGCCCTGCTGGCCGCGCGAGGCGGTCGAGGCGGGGATCGCGGAGGCGCACCGGCTGGGCGCGCGGGTCACCGCGCACTGCTTCGCGGAGAGTTCGCTGCGGGACCTGGTGGAGGCCGGCATCGACTGCGTCGAGCACGCCACCGGCCTCACCCCCGAGCTGATCCCGCTGTTCGCGGAGCGCGGGGTCGCCATCGTGCCGACCCTGGTCAACATCGCCACCTTCCCCGACCTGGCGGCGGGCGGCGACGACAAGTACCCCCGCTGGTCGGCACATATGCGACGCCTCCATGCGCGCCGCTACGACACGGTGCGCGACGCCTATGACGCGGGCATCCCGGTGTACGTCGGCACGGACGCGGGCGGCTCGCTGCCGCACGGGCTGGTCGCCGCCGAGGTGGCGGAACTGGTCACCGCCGGCATCCCGCCCGTCGAGGCGCTCGCCGCCACCAGCTGGGCCGCCCGCGCCTGGCTGGGCCGCCCCGGTCTGGAGGAGGGCGCCCCGGCGGACCTGGTGGTCTACGAGTCCGACCCGCGCGCCGACGTACGGGTGCTCGCCGCGCCGCGCCGGGTGATGCTGAACGGGCGGGTCGTGCAGTAGACGGGGCGAACGGCCGTGCCCGCCTAATCGAATACGAGGGCGGAAACCCCACGATGGAGTGAAGTAACCCAGGATCGCTGACCGTTCACCCACAGTGCGTAAAGGTTGTCGTGTCCCGAGCACGCTCCTCCTGGGGGTCCCACCGCCGTGAACAGCGACAACTTCCGCATGCCCGCACGCCGTCTCGCCGCCGTGGCGACGGCCGCCGCCCTCACCGCCGCTCCCCTGTTCCTGAGCGCGCGCCCGGCGCACGCCACCGGCGGCCACGGACACGCCTCCGCCGCCGTGCTGCGCGCCGGACTCGACGTGTCCCTGCTCCACCGCACCGCCGACGTCCCGCTCACCCTCTCCCTCGACGAGGTCCAGGCACCGGGCGACGCCGACCGCACCGCGCTCTCGGCCCGGCTCGACGGCGTGGACCAGGGCCGTCCCTTCTCCGTACTGCGCGCCGACGTCGCCTCGGCCAGAGCCACCGCCACCGACGAGCGCGCCGAGGGCTCGGTCCGCCTCGCCAACGCCCGGCTGCACGTGCCCGGTCTGCCGCTGCTCTCCCTGGTCGAGGTCGGCACGGTCACCGCCCGCGCCACCTGCGCGGCCGGAAGGGAACCCGAGGCCGAGGCGAACGTCCTCGGCGCCGTCACCGTGCTCGGCAAACGCACCACCCTCACCGCGGGCGGCCCCACCGAGGTCCGGGTTCCCGGCGTCGGCGAGGTCCGCCTCGGCCTGGCCGAACACCGGACCACCTCCGGCACGGCGGCGGCCACCGCGCTCCGCCTCAAGGTCTCGGTGAACCCGCTGCGGCTGAACGTGGCCGAGGTGACGGGCACGGTGACGCTGGCGGAGGCGAGCTGTGAGACACCGGTGGGGGAGGAGGAGACGACGCCCAGCGAGGCCCCCGCGTCTTCGGAGCCCGCCGCGCCCGAATCCGCCGCGCCCGCGCCGGAGAAGTCCACCGAGGCCCCCGCGTCCCGGGCCGAGCCCCAGGGCACCCGGAGCAACCTCGCCGAGACGGGCGGCAGTTCGGCCACCCCCTACATCGCGGGCGGCGCGCTGGCCCTGCTTCTGCTGGGCGGCGGCGCGGTGACCGTGGCCCGCAGGCGCCGGGGCTGACCGGGCCCGGCCGGGGTCTCAGCGCCGGACCAGCGCCAGCAGGCTCAGGCCGAACATCAGCACCCCCAGCGGGAGATGGACCGACGGCACGTGCGCGATGCCGAGCACGACCTGGACCGAGGCGAGCGCGAGGAAGCCCGCGGCCTGCCGGACGGGCCGGGCGGAGCCGCCGCCCGGCTTCCACGCCAGTACCGCCGCGAGCACGTACAGCATCGACGCCCCGTACATCACGCGGGCGCCGATGCCGTGCAGCGTCTCGCCGTAGGACGTCGTGAGCAACAGCCCGGCGGAGACGGCCTGGAGGAAGATGGTCAGCGTCTGGAGGGCTAGGGCGACGCGGAGGAACGTGGAGCCGTCGCGCCGCGCGTCCGTCGTGGTCGTCACCTGAGTGGCCATGTCCTGGTCCCCTTTTCCGCCCGTCGGGCATCAGCTCGATAAGGTCTCACCAGTCCGACGACGCGGGCCTGCGAAAGGTAAGGCGAAGGGGGCGTCACAAGCATGGGAGCGGTGGAGGACCAGGCCGAGCGGCGTCAACTGCTCAACGTGGCCTACCGATTGCTCGGCTCGGTGACCGAGGCCGAGGACGCCGTGCAGGACGCGTACACCCGCTGGTACGGGCTGCCGGACGGCCGGCGGGCGGAGATCCTTCTCCCCGGCGCCTGGCTGACCACGGTGACCGGCCGGATCTGCCTGGACCTGCTGGGCTCGGCGCGGGCCCGCCGGGAGCGTTACGTCGGTGCCTGGCTGCCGGAGCCGCTGCCCGACCGCGCCGAGTGGGACGGTACGGGCGACGCCGACCCCGCCGACCTGATCGTGCGGGACGAGTCGGTGGCGATGGCGTTCCTGGTCGTGCTGGAGACGATGACACCGGCCGAGCGGGTCGCGTTCGTGCTGCACGACGTCTTCCGGTACCCGTTCGCGGAGATCGCGGAGGTGCTCGGCCGGACCCCGGCCGCCTGCAAGCAGCTGGCCGCCTCCGCGCGGCGCCGGGTGAGCGCCGCGCGGGCTCCGGCTCCGGTGCGGGCCGATGTGGTGCGGCGGGTGAAGGAGGCGTGGGAGAGCAAGGACATCGCCGCCCTCGTCGGTCTCCTCGACCCGGCCGCCGTGATGACCGCCGACGGCGGCGGCATGGTCGGCACCGTCCTGCGGCCGGTCGAGGGCGGCCCGCGCATCGCCCAGTACATGACCGCCATCGCCGTCCGCGCCCCCGGCCTCGAACTCCTGGAACGCTCGGTCAACGGCCTGCCCGGCCTGGTGGCCCGTCGCGACGGCGCGGTGGTCACCGTCGCCGCCTTCGAGGGAGACGGTGACCGCGTCACCCGGATCTGGGTGGTGCGCAACCCGGAGAAACTGCGGCCGTGGACACCTCAGCCCTCCTGAGTCAGCGCCGTGCCCAGCGCCTGGACGAACCCCGCCGTCGTCGTCCGGTCCCGCACCGCCACCCGGAGCCAGTCCGGGCCAAGGCCGGGGAAGGTGTCGCCGCGCCGCACCGCGTAACCCAGCTCGCGCAGGCGGTGCCGTACGCGCTGTGCGTCCGGCAGCTCCAGCAGGACGAAGGGGGCCTCCGCGGGGCCGGTGACCTTGAGGCCGTACGGGGCCAGCTCCGCCAGGCCGGTGAGGAGATGGGCGCGGTCGGCGGCCGTGCGGTGGG
>NZ_WWKH01000364.1:0-4460 GCF_009865595.1 Streptomyces sp. SID1328
GGAGCCGTAGTACTGGGTGAAGGTGTTGCGCCCGGGGTCGTAGCCCTTGGCGCACACCTCGGCGTGGATCTCGTCGCGCAGCTCCCGCCAGCGGGAAAGGTCGCCCTCCAGCTCGGGGTGCTCCTCCAGGGTGCGTACGGCGTGGTCCACCGCCACCCAGGTCATCACCTTGGAATGCGTGAACTGGCGGCGCCCGCCGCGTACCTCCCACAGCCCCTCGTCCGGCTGCCGCCACTGCTCCTGGAGGAAGTCGATCAGCGCGCACTGCAGGGCCCACATGTGCGGCCGGGCCGACAGGCCCGATTTCCGGGCCAGCCACAGGGAGTCCATCACCTCGCCGTACACGTCGAGCTGGAGCTGGTCCACCGCGCTGTTGCCGATGCGGACCGGCGCCGACCCCGCGAACCCGGCGAGCCAGGGCAGCTCGGTCTCCGGGAGCCTGCGCTCGCCCGCCACCCCGTACATGATCTGGAGGTCCTCGGGGCTGCCCGCGACCGCTCTGAGCAGCCAGTCGCGCCACGCCTCGGCCTCCTCGTGGTACCCGGCGGCGAGCAGCACGTCCAGGGTGAGGGTGGAGTCGCGCAGCCAGCAGTACCGGTAGTCCCAGTTGCGCACCCCGCCGAGCTTCTCCGGCAG
This sequence comes from Streptomyces sp. SID1328, assembly GCF_009865595.1. Lineage (NCBI taxonomy): Bacteria > Bacillati > Actinomycetota > Actinomycetes > Kitasatosporales > Streptomycetaceae > Streptomyces > Streptomyces sp. SID1328. Next base: position 637 of record NZ_WWKH01000364.1, read on the forward strand.
CGAGGTGGTGGCCGCCGCGACGATCCCGCCGGTGGGCCGGTAGGTGAGCGCCTTCAGGGTGATCAGCGAGCGCACCACGGCGTCCCGGTACGGCCCGTCGTAGCGGCACCGCCCGCTCCAGCGCCGCCAGTCCCGGACGCTGGAGCTGAGCGCCTGGTACGGGTCGATCAGCCGGGGGCGCGGCTCGTGCGAGGGGTGCCAGGTGAGCACGAACGCCACCCGCTCACCCTCGGCCAGGGTGAACTCCGAGTGCGTGCCGAGGTCCTCGCCCCAGGTCCGCACATGCGGCTCGGAGCGCAGCCAGGTGGAGTCCGGGCCCGCGACGGCCACCCGGTGCCCGTCCGCGCGGCGCATCCACGGCACGATGGAGCCGTGGTCGAAGCGCAGCCGGAGCGTGCTGCGCACGGTGACCCGGCCGCTGACGCCCTCCACGATCCGTACGACGTCCGGCACCTTCTCGCGCTGCGGCATCAGGTCGGTGACGCGCACGGTGCCCTCGGGGGTGTCCCACTCGGTGTCCAGCACGAGGGTGTCGGGGCGGTAGCCGCGCCGGGTGCAGGTGCCGGCGCCCTTCGGCGCGATCCGCCAGTAGCCGTTGTCCTCGTCGCCCAGCAGCCGGGCGAAGCAGGCGCCGGAGTCGAAGCGGGGCAGGCAGAGCCAGTCGATCGAGCCGTCCCGGCCGACCAGGGCGGCGGTCTGCTCGTCGCCGATGACGGCATAGTCCTCGATGCGCGGGTTCACGGGTTGGCGATTCCCCGCGCGGCCTGACGGCCAATCAGGTGGTGCGCCGGGGGAGTGACGCCCGGCTCACACGGTGGCGGGCTCCGCCTCGGCCGCGCTCTCCCGCTCCGCCGCGGCGGCCCGGTCGCGCAGCTCGCGCCGGACCAGGAACCACCAGCCGACGGGTACGGCGGCGGCGAACAGCCACCACTGGATCATGTACGCGTAGTTCAGCGGGGCGTCCTCGCTGCCGGGGCTGGAGATCTGCTCCGGAGTGTCCCCCCTGGGCGCCGGCGCGGTCTGCTCCACATAGCCGCCGAGCACCGGGGCGCCGAGGCGCCTGGCCTGGTCGGCGCTGTTGATCAGCATGACCTGGCGGTCCGGCAGACCGGCGAGCTGCTTGATGCCGCTGGCCTCGGTGGTCTCGTCGGCCTTCAGCCGGCCGGTGATCGTGACCTTCCCGGCCGGGGGCGCGGGGACCTTCGGGAACTCGGTCTGGGCGCCGTTCGCCGGAATCCAGCCCCGGTTGACCAGCAGCACCCGGCCGTCGGTCAGCCTCAGCGGGGTCAGGACGTGGAAGCCCACCTCGTCGTCGGCGTTGGTGCGGCGCCGGACGACCTCCTCATGGGCGGTGTCGAAGGTGCCGGTCGCGGTGACCGTGCGGTACTTGTCGGCGTGGGTGACGGCGCGGCCGGGGGAGGTGAGCCGTTCCACGGGCACCGGATCGGCGTGCAGGGCCCGCGCGACCAGGTTGTTGCGGGCGGTGCGTTCCTCGTACCGGTGGTGCTGCCAGAAACCGAGCCTGATCATCGTCGGGATCAGTGCGATCACGACGAGGGTGAGGATCACCCACTGGCGGGTGAGCAGGAAGCGGTAGCGGTGCACCCCACGACGGTACCTCCGGGCCGCGGGGCGCATTCGGGCGGGTACCGGGTCAGACCCGGTCCACCACCCCCGCCTTCCCCTCGGCGCGGGCGCAGTGGGCGCCGCAGTACCAGTGGCCCTCCACCTCCACGCCCTGCCCGATGATCTGCACCCGGCAGTGCTCGCAGATGGGTGCCATGCGGTGGATGGCACAGGAGAAGCAGTCGAAGACGTGCACCGCGCCCTGTGCGTGGACCTCGAAGGTCATTCCGTAGTCATTGCCGCAAACTTCACATCTCGCCATGCGCCTCAGGGTGGGCCGTACCCGGCCGCCGCGCGAGCGGGCGCGGGCGCGAATCGCGGGGAATCACCCGTCCGTACGGCTGTCAGCCGGCCGTTTCGACGTCGCGCAGCAGTTGTCCGAAGGCGGCCTCGTCGATGACCGGGGTGCCGAACTGGCGGGCCTTTGCGGTCTTGGAGGTGCCCGAGTCGGGGTCGTTGGTGACCAGCAGGCTGGTCAGGCGGGAGAGGCTGGTGGCCACGTGCAGCCCGGCCTCGGTGGCCCGGTCCTCCAGTAGCTCCCGCTCGGTGGAGGTGTCACCCGAAAAGGCGACCCGCATGCCCTGCTTGAGGCGTTTGCCCGGTTCGTACCGTCCAGGGTTGGGGTACGGGCACGCGGGCCGCTTGCGCGCCGGACGCCAGCCGGGGCCGCGCCCGCCGCCGTAACCGCCGGTCGCCTGACGGCCGATGAGCGGGGTGTCCGACCACTCGGTGAGCGGGCGGCACTCCAGCAGCGGCAGCCGCACCTCGCTCGCGGCGGCCGCCCTGAGGCTCGGCCGGAACGCCTCCGCCAGCACCCGCGCGTCGTCCAGCGCGTGGTGCGCGCGCTGCTGCACGACCCCGAAGTGCGCGGCGAGCGACTCCAGCTTGAAGTTGGGCAGCGGCAGGCGCAGCTCCTTGGAGAGCGCGATGGTGCACAGCCGCTGGCGCACCGGGGGCTCTCGCCGGGCGCGCGCGTACTCCCGCGCGATCATCTGCCAGTCGAAGACCGCGTTGTGCGCGACCAGCACGCGGTCCGCCAGCCGGGCCGCGAACTCCTCCGCCACCTCCGTGAAGAGCGGCGCCCCTTCGAGCACGTCGCTCGTCAGCCCGTGTATCCACACCGGGCCGGGGTCGCGCTCGGGGTTGACCAGCGTGTACCAGTGGTCCTCGACCTCGCCGCGCGCGTCCAGCCGGTACACGGCCGCGGAGATGATCCGGTCGTCGCGTGCCAGCCCGGTGGTCTCGACGTCAACGACCGCGTATCCCTTCGGATACACGGCCGGCCACGGGGTGGGCGAGGACACTGCGGTCGCGGGGTCTTCGAGCATGGTCAATGAGGATACGGGTCACCGCCGACAGCCGGGCCGCCCAGGGGCTCCCGCCCCACCGACCGGGTTGTACCTCGCATGGGTGTACGTCCTCAAGGCCGGTACGGGCCAACGCCCTTGAGAGCGTCGCCGCTGGTCCGGGGCCCCTCGCGGCGCGGACCGGTCCCCCGACGGCGTACCGTGGGTGCGCTCGGCACATCTCCGGGCATCCCCGCCTCCCGGTACGAGAAGGACCCCGTCATGCGCGCCACCACCATCCACGCCCCGTTCGACATGCGGGTGACGGACGTGCCCGAGCCGATCGTGCAGCTCCCCACCGACGCGGTCGTACGCGTGCTGCGCGCCTGCATCTGCGGCAGCGACCTGTGGGCCTACCGGGGTGAGGCGGCCCGGCAGCCGGGGCAGCGGATCGGGCACGAGTTCCTCGGTGTGGTGGAGGAGACCGGTTCCGACGTCGGCACGCTCCGGCGTGGGGACCTCGTGGTCGCGCCGTTCATGTGGTCCGACGGCACCTGCGAGTACTGCGCCGAGGGCCTGACCACCTCCTGCGTGCACGGCGGTTTCTGAGGCTCCGTCGGCTACGACGGCGGCCAGGGCGAGGCGGTACGGGTGCCGTTCGCCGACGGCACGCTCGTCAAGCTGCCCAAGGAGGCGGCCTCCGACGACCACCTCCTCACCGGCCTGCTCACCCTCTCCGACGTGCTCGGCACCGGCCACCACGCCGCCCTCGGCGCGGGCGCCCGCCCCGGTGCCACGGTCGCCGTCGTCGGTGACGGCGCGGTCGGCCTCTGCGCGGTGCTGGCCGCCAAGCGGCTCGGCGCCGAGCGGATCATCGCCCTCGGCCGCCACGAGACGCGCACCGACATCGCC
>NZ_WWKH01000365.1:0-3694 GCF_009865595.1 Streptomyces sp. SID1328
CGGAGCTGCCGCGGCGGACCCGGACCGGACCGGACACCCCCGACCCGATCAGCGCGGCGGCCGCCCACGGAGCCGCCGCCCCCGCCGGCCCGGTGCCCGACGGCACCGCCCCGCTGCCCAAGCGCGTACGCCAGGCCAACCTGGCGCCGCAGCTCAGGCGCGAGCCCGACCGGCGCCCCGAGAACACCTTCGAGCCCGCCGTACGCGACGCCGACGAGGTCCGCTCGCGGATGGCGTCGCTCCAGCGCGGCTGGGAGCGCGGCCGCGAGGAGAACGCTGAGGGCGACCGGGCCCACAGCGGCACAGCACCAGGAACGACTGAGGGAGACGGTCGATGACCGCACCGAACGCGACCGGCCACACGGACAGCAAGAAGAAGGAGCTGAACTGGCTCCTCGACGACCTGGTCGACCGGGTCGCCAGCATCCGCAAGGCCGTCGTCCTGTCCGGCGACGGCCTGGCCATGGGCGTGTCCACCGATCTGACCAGGGAGGACAGCGAGCACCTGGCCGCCGTGGCGTCCGGCTTCCACAGCCTCGCCAAGGGCGTGGGCCGCCACTTCGAGGCGGGCAACGTCCGGCAGACCGTGGTCGAGCTGGACGACGCCTTCCTCTTCGTCACCGCGGCCGGCGACGGAAGCTGCCTCGCCGTGTTCTCCGACGCCGACTCCGACGTCGGCCAGGTCGCCTACGAGATGACGCTGCTGGTCAAGCGGGTCGGCGTGCATCTGGGCAGTGCCCCGCGCAGCGAGCCGCCCGCGGGCGGGTAGTCGGACGACATGAGCGGAGAGGGTCAGAGAAGCGGCGGCCACTGGTTCGACGACGAGGCGGGTCCCGTCGTCCGCCCGTACGCCATGACACGTGGCCGCACCAGCAGCCCCGGCCAGCACGTCCTCGACCTGATCGCGGTCGTCGTCACCGAACCGGACGCCGGCGACCCCGAGGACGACCCGACGCTGGCGCCGGAGCATGTGGAGATCGTCGGCCTCTGCCGGGACGAACCGCAGTCGGTCGCCGAACTCGCCGCCGGACTCGACCTGCCCGTAGGAGTCGTACGCGTCCTGATCGGGGACCTCGTGCACGCCGAACTCGTCCATGTGACCCGTCCGGTGCCCCCGGCCGAGCTGCCGGACGAGAGTATTCTGCGCGACGTGATCGACGGCCTCCGGGCGCTGTGACCAGCGCGGAAGCGGGGTAGTGACGTGACAGGCTGGGAATTCTGGGTCGACCGGGGCGGCACCTTCACCGACATCGTCGCGCGCCGCCCCGACGGCGGTCTGCTCACCCGCAAGCTGCTCTCCGACAACCCCGCCCGGTACGCCGACGCGGCCGTGGCGGGCGTCCGGGAACTGCTCGACGGCTCCACGGAGCGCGTCGAGGCGGTCCGGATGGGCACCACCGTCGCCACCAACGCGCTGCTGGAGCGCAAGGGCGAGCGCACCCTGCTGGTGATCACCCGAGGCTTCCGCGACGCCCTGCGCATCGCCTACCAGAACCGGCCGCACCTCTTCGCCCGCCACATCGAACTGCCCGAGCAGCTCTACGAGCGCGTGGTCGAGGTGGACGAGCGGATCGCCGCCGACGGCACCGAACTGCGCGCCCCCGACCTGGCCGCCCTGGAGGGCGAGCTGCGGCGCGCGTACGAGGACGGCATCCGCGCGGTCGCCGTCGTCTCTCTGCACAGCCATCTCCACCCCCGCCACGAGCGGGCCGTGGGTGAGCTCGCCGAGCGGGTCGGCTTCCCGCAGGTCTCGCTGTCCAGCGAGGTCAGCCCGCTGATGAAGCTTGTCCCGCGCGGGGACACCACCGTGGTCGACGCCTACCTCTCGCCCGTGCTCCACCGCTACATCCGGCATGTCGCCGACGAACTGCGCGACGTGAGGCTGATGTTCATGCAGTCCAACGGCGGGCTCACCGAGGCCGGGCAGTTCCGCGGCAAGGACGCCGTGCTGTCCGGGCCGGCCGGGGGCATCGTCGGCATGGCCCGCATGTCGGAACTGGCCGGGCACGGCCGCGTCATCGGCTTCGACATGGGTGGCACCTCCACCGACGTCTCGCACTTCGCCGGGGAGTACGAGCGCGTCTTCACCACCCGGATCGCGGGCGTCCGGCTGCGCGCCCCCATGCTGGACATCCACACCGTCGCGGCGGGCGGCGGCTCCGTGCTCCACTTCGACGGCTCCCGCTACCGGGTCGGCCCCGACTCGGCGGGAGCCGACCCCGGCCCGGCCTGCTACCGCGCGGGCGGCCCGCTCACCGTCACCGACGCCAACGTCATGCTCGGCCGCATCCAGCCCGCGCGCTTCCCGGCCGTGTTCGGCCCCGAAGGCGACCAGCCGCTGGACGCCGGCGCCGTACGCGACGGCTTCGCCGCCCTCGCCCGCGAGATCCGCGAGGCCACCGGCGACGACCGCACCCCGGAGCAGGTGGCCGAGGGGTACCTGCGCATCGCGGTCGCCAACATCGCGTCCGCGATCAAGCGGATCTCCGTCCAGCAGGGCCACGACGTCACCCGCTACGCCCTCACCACCTTCGGCGGTGCCGGCGGCCAGCACGCCTGCAAGGTCGCCGACGCGCTCGGCATCCGTACCGTACTGGTGCCGCCCATGGCCGGTGTCCTCTCCGCGCTCGGCATCGGCCTCGCCGACATCACGGCGATGCGCGAGCAGTCCGTCGAGGCACCCCTGACGGAGGCGGCGATGCCCGGCGTCCGTGACACCGCCGACGCACTGGAGGCCGCCGCCCGCGCCGAACTCCGCGCCGAGGACGTGCCGGAGGACCGCGTCCGCACCGCGCGCCGCGTCCAGCTCCGCTACGACGGCACCGACACCACACTCACCGTCGACCTCACCGACCCCGACACCATGCGGCGCGCCTTCGAAGAACGCCACCGCGCCACCTACACCTTCACCCTGGACCGCGACATCGTCGTCGAAGCCCTCTCCGTGGAAGCCACCGGCCTCACCCCGCCCCCCGATCTCTCCGCCCTCGCTCCCTACGAAGGCACCCCCGCCGCACCCGACACCGCCCGCGTGCACACCGGCGGCGCCTGGCGCGACGTACCCCTGCACCGCCGGGAGGCCCTGCCGCCCGGTGATACCGTCACCGGCCCCGCGATCATCACCGAGGCCGGGACCACGACCGTCGTCGACGAGGGCTGGCAGGCCACCGCGAACGACCACGGACATCTGGTGATGGAACGGACGTCCGTCACGGAGAGTTCCCGGCCCGACACGGAGGTGGATCCGGTCCTGCTGGAGGTCTTCAACAACCTCTTCATGTCCATCGCCGAGCAGATGGGCGCCCAACTGGAGTCCACCGCCCAGTCGGTCAACATCAAGGAGCGCCTGGACTTCTCCTGCGCCCTCTTCGACCCGGACGGCAACCTGGTGGCCAACGCCCCGCACATCCCCGTCCACCTGGGCTCCATGGGCACCAGCGTCAAAGAGGTGGTCCGGCGTCGGGGTGCGCGGATGCGGCCCGGCGACTCTTACGCCGTCAACGACCCGTACCACGGCGGCACCCACCTGCCCGACATCACCGTGATCACGCCGGTCTTCGGCGGCGGGCCCGGCGACCCCGGGATCCTCTTCCACGTCGCCTCGCGCGGACACCACGCCGAGATCGGCGGCATCGCCCCCGGTTCCATGCCGGCCGGCAGCCGCACCATCGAGGAGGAGGGCGTCCTCTTCGAC
>NZ_WWKH01000366.1:0-6597 GCF_009865595.1 Streptomyces sp. SID1328
TTCCTGGCGCCCGACCTGGCCGCCGCCGACGCCTTCGTGCGCGGGGGCGGGCTGGTGGCGGCCGCCGAGACGGTCACCGGACCGCTGCGCTAGACGCCGCAAGGGGGCCTCACCCACGGGTGGGGCCCCTTTTGGATTCCGGTTCTAGAACTCCAGCCGTTCCCGGCGCACCGAATACACCACGAAACCCGCGCCCACGGCGAGGAACAGGGTGCCGGAGACCACGTACGGCGTGGTGTCGAAGCTTCCCGTGTCCGCCAGTCGGGTCGGGTCGGAGGCGGTCTGACCGGCCAGGCCGGACACCGTGGTGACCTGCTCGGTGATCCCCGAGTCCGGGTTCCCGGAGTCCGCCGACCCGGAGACCGCCGTACCCGCGGCGGTGGCGCCCGTCGAGGCGCCGTCCTGCGAGGCGTTGGCGGACGGGACGAACCACAGGGCGCACAGCAGCGTGCCCGCGGCGGTGGCGGTCAGCAACGGACGGCGAGCGGATGCCACGGAATATCGATCCCCTTGTGACGCTGGCGAATTGGCCGTGCGGAGCGATGTTAGTGAAAATCGCGGGTCACAGGAAAGTCACGACAGGTTTCAGTTCTAGGCTCGCCTCATGGACGCTGAAGAGACATCACGATTTGTACGCCTTCGAGTGGAGCTGGTCCTCGAGGTGCTCGACGACGACGAGCTGACCAAGGCCGCGCTGCGCCGCATCGCCACCGATCCGGAGCTGCCGGACGCGGAACGGGCGCACGCCGAGGGTGCTGTGACGGAAGACACCGCCGAGGCGCTGGCCTATCTCGTCGACCCGTTCGACCTGGTCAGCGAGGTGCCCGGCGTGGAGCTCGCGCAGGCTTCCTGGTCCAGCGAGCACTCCGAGTACGACGCGGACTCGCCCGAATGGGACCTCGGCGGGGATGATGAGGACGACGACGAACCGGCCGACGACGCGGACGGCCGGAACGAGCGGTAGGCAGCCGGCGGCTTCGGCCGCGGGATTCGGGGCACGGATGACCCGGACGGCAACCGCCGTCCGGGTTTTCTCGTCTCACAAGTGGCGCACGGAGGCCCGCGCACCGCCCGTCCCGAAGACGGGACGTGGTGTTCCCCACAGAACCCCTCCCCGGGGAACGGGGAGGCGCGGCCGTGACGTTGAGAGAGTTCAACGGGGATTCTCGGGGTTCTGGCGGATTCGGCAACGATGGAGAAACGTGTGATGACGGACAGTAAGCGGCGCAAGGGCCTGACGGTCGCGTCCGCACTGCTCGGTGGTGTGCTCGTGCTCACGGGCTGTTCCGGCGGCGGTAACGCCAGCGCGTCCGACGGCGGTGAGAGCTCGCAGGCGAAGGCCGACGAGGCGGCGGCGCAGAAGTCGTCCGAGGCGCAGATCACGATCACGCCGAAGGACGGCTCCAACAACGCCTCCATCAACAACTCGGCCACGGTCAAGGTCGCCAAGGGCACCCTGACCGGCGTGAGCATGACCACCGCGGACGGCAAGCCGGTCGAGGGCGCGCTCTCCGCCGACAAGCTGAGCTGGAAGCCGACCACCCAGCTGGAGCGGTCGACCACCTACAAGCTCGCCGCCGAGGCCAAGGACTCCGACGGCCGCGTGGCCCACGAGAACGCGTCCTTCACCACGGTCTCCCCGTCCAACAGCTTCATAGGCAACTTCACCCCGGACAACGGCAGCACCGTCGGGGTGGGCATGCCCGTGTCGATCAACTTCGACAAGGCGATCACCGACAAGGCCGCCGTGCAGAAGGGGATCACCGTCTCCTCCTCCAGCGGTCAGGAGGTCGTCGGTCACTGGTTCAACGCCAACCGGATCGACTTCCGCCCGGAGACGTACTGGAAGGAGAACTCCACCGTCACGCTGAAGCTGGCGCTCGACGGTGTCGAGGGCGCCGACGGCGTCTACGGCGTCCAGCAGAAGACGGTCACCTTCCACGTCGGCCGCAACCAGGTCTCCTACGTCGACGCCAAGACCAAGCAGATGAAGGTCACGCAGGACGGCAAGGTCGTCAAGCAGATCCCGATCTCCGCCGGTTCCCCCGAGAACAAGACCTACGCCGGCGTCATGGTCATGTCCGAGAAGTTCGAGCAGACCCGGATGAACGGCGCGACCGTCGGCTTCACGGACGACGACGGCAAGGGCGAGTACGACATCAAGGACGTGCCGCACGCCATCCGCCTCACCGGCTCCGGCACCTTCCTGCACGGCAACTACTGGGGCGCGAAGTCCATCTTCGGCAGCGAGAACACCAGCCACGGCTGTGTGGGCCTCTCCGACACCAAGGGCGCCAAGGACCCGAACACCCCGGCCGCCTGGGTGTTCAACCACTCCCTCGTCGGTGACGTGGTGGTCATCAAGAACACCGGTGACAAGACCGTCGCCCCGGACAACGGCCTCAACGGCTGGAACATGGACTGGGCGCAGTGGAAGGCCGGTTCCGCCGTCTGATCCCAGAGCGGGACCCCTGAGCGCACAAGTGCCGCCCCTCCTGGTGAGGGGCGGCACTGTCGTCTCAGAGCGTCGGCACCGCCGCCGCGCCCCAACTGGCCAGCAGCCGAAGCGACTCGGCCGAGGCGGAGTCCGGTTCGGCGTGGTAGACGATCAGGTTGAGGTCCGCGTCGCCGGTCACCCGCAACCCCTCGAAGCCCAGGGCGAGTTCACCGACCAGCGGGTGCCGCAGCCGCTTCACGCCGTAGAACTGCTCCTTCACGTCGTGCGTGGCCCACAGGCGGCGGAACTCCTCGCTCTTGACGGAGAGTTCACCGACCAGCGCGGCCAGCCGGGCGTCGTCCGGGAAGCGCCCGGCGTCCATGCGCAGCCCGCAGACGATGTCGATCGCCTTCTGCTCCCAGTCGACGAACAGCTCGCGGTACTCCGGGCAGAGGAACACCAGCCGGGCCCAGGTGCGGTCCTCGGGCGCGAGCCCGCCCCAGTCGCCGAACAGCGCGGTCGCCATCCGGTTCCAGGCCAGGATCTCCGTGCGCCGCCCCGTGATGTACGCCGGGACCGCGTCCATCGACGCCAGCAGGTGCTGGAGCGCGGTCCGCACCTGGGGGCGGCGGGCCGGCGGGCGCTTCTTGTGCGGAGCCGGCTTGGCCAGGTGGGTCAGGTGCGCGTGCTCGGCGTCGGTCAGGCGCAGGGCGCGTGTGATGGAGTCCAGCACCTCCGCCGACACGTTCCGCCCGTTGCCCTGCTCCAGCCGCGTGTAGTACGCCACCGACACCCCCGCCAGCTGCGCCAGCTCCTCCCGGCGCAGCCCCGGCACCCGGCGGCGCCGGCCGAAGTCGGGCAGGCCCACGTCCTCCGGCTTGAGCCGGGCCCGGCGGCTGCGCAGGAACTCGCTCAGCTCGGCCCGCCGGTCCAGCGGCCGGCTCACGGCCGCCTCCGCCTGTTCGTCCATGCCCCAAGTATCGAGGGCGGCGACGGAACGTACGCTTGGGAGCCTGTCCCCGCCAGTGGTAGGAACGGCGGTCGTACGCAAAGCCGTGGCCTGGGTGGGAACGGGAGATGCGGGCACGCTGGGAGAGTGCCCGGTCGAGACCGTGTCCGGGCCATGGCGAAGCTTAGGAGAACCCGGCATGACCACTGTTGCTGCGTACGCCGCGCCCGCCCCCAAGGCGCCCCTGGAGCGGACCACGATCGAGCGGCGGCCGGTCGGCGACCACGACGTCCTGATCGACATCAAGTTCGCGGGGATCTGCCACTCCGACATCCACCAGGCCCGCGACGGCTGGAGCGAGGGCATCTTCCCGATGGTGCCCGGCCACGAGATCGCCGGTGTGGTCACCGAGGTCGGCCCCGAGGTCACCAAGTTCTCGGTGGGTGACCGGGTGGGTGTCGGCTGCATGGTCGACTCCTGCCGCGAGTGCGACAACTGCAAGGCCGGACTGGAGCAGTACTGCACGGGCACCGGCACCGTCTGGACGTACAACGCCGTCGGCAAGGACGGCGAGCCCACCTACGGCGGCTACTCCGAGCAGATCGTCGTCGACGAGGGCTTCGTCGTGCGCATCCCCGACGGTCTGGGCCTGGACGTTGCCGCGCCGCTGCTGTGCGCGGGCATCACCACGTACTCCCCGCTCAAGCACTGGGGTGCCGGCCCCGGCAAGAAGGTCGCCGTGGTGGGCTTCGGCGGACTCGGCCACGTCGGCGTGAAGCTGGCGCACGCGATGGGCGCCGAGGTCACCGTCCTCTCGCAGTCGCTGCGCAAGAAGGACGACGGCCTGCGGCTCGGCGCCGACCACTACTACGCCACCAGCGACCCGGAGACCTTCGAGAAGCTGGCCGGCACCTTCGACGTCATCCTGAACACCGTCTCGGCCCCGCTGGACTTCGCGGCCTACATGTCCCTGCTGCGCCTGGACGGCGCCATGGTCAACGTCGGCCTCCCGGAGGAGCCGGTGCAGGTCACCCTCCAGTCCATCTTCGGCAACCGCCGCAACCTCACCACCTCCAACATCGGCGGCATCCCCGAGACCCAGGAGATGCTCGACTTCTGCGCCGAGCACGGGGTGGGCGCCGAGATCGAGCTGATCGGCGCGAGCGAGATCAACGACGCGTACGAGCGCGTGACCGCCAGCGATGTGCGGTACCGGTTCGTGATCGACACGGCGACGATCTGACGCCCCCCGGGGCATGAAGAAGGGCCGCCCGGCCGGAGCCGGGCGGCCCGTTCCTGTGTGATCAGCCCTGCGCGGGGGCGACGCCGATCGGGCAGGAGACGCCGGTCCCGCCGATGCCGCAGTACCCGGCGGGATTCTTGTCCAGGTACTGCTGGTGGTAGGCCTCGGCCGGGTAGAAGGGGCGGCCCTCGGCGGGGAGGATCTCCGTGGTGATCGTGCCGTGTCCGGAGCCGGTGAGCACCTTCTGGTACGCGGCACGGGACGCCTCGGCGGCGGCCGCCTGCTCAGGGGTGTGGGTGTAGATCGCGGAGCGGTACTGGGTGCCCACGTCGTTGCCCTGGCGGAAGCCCTGCGTGGGGTCGTGGGACTCCCAGAAGGTCTTGAGCAACTGCTCGTACGAGATGACCTTCGGGTCGTAGACCACGCGGACCGCCTCGGTGTGGCCGGTCAGGCCCGAGCACGCCTCCTCGTAGGTGGGGTTCTCGGTGTAGCCGCCCTGGTAGCCCACGAGCGTGGTGTAGATCCCCGCCGGGAGCTGCCAGAACTTGCGCTCCGCGCCCCAGAAGCAGCCCAGCCCGAAGTCGGCGACCTCCAGCCCCTCGGGGTAGGGGCCGGCGAGCGGGTTGCCGAGGACGGTGTGCCGGGCGGGGACCTCGAAGGCGGGCACGTCCCGGCCCGCGAGCGCCTGCTCGGGGGTGGGGAGCTGCGGTGTGCGGCCGAACAGCATGGGGTCTCCCTGGTCGGTCTCGGTGCGGACGGGCACTGCTTACAACGACTCGGCCGCCCCGGACATTCCGGGTCGGGCCGCCGCTCCGGCCTCCAGTACGGCGGTGTCGCGGACCTGGCAGAAGTACCCCGCCTTGTCGTTCCGGTACCGCCACGGCAGCGCGTCCACATGGCCGTCGACCAGCCGGAAGTGCTCCACCGCTGCCTCGTTGCGGCCCTGGAGGTGCAGGTAGTAGGCGAGCAGGTGGCGCAGTTCCGGCAGGCGAGGGTGCGCCGGGTCGGCGGCGGCCGCGTCCTTCAGGGCCGCCTCGACCCGCGCCACCATCTCCGGGGTGTTGTCGGCGGCGGTGTCCTCGGAGTCGTCGTGCTCGAAGTGCGCGATCAGCGGCAGCGCCGTCAGCAGGCTCCCGGCGGGCGCCCCGGCGGCGGCCCGCTCGGCGAACTCGGTGGCCAGCCGCTCGGAGCCGCGCCACTTCGCGCACCAGTACTGCAGGGCCGAGAAGTGCGCCTCGTAGTGGTGCGGGGCGCGGGCCGTGATCTCGGTCCACAGGTCGTCCATCTTGGCGTTCGGGTACCCGAGGCCGAGGGCCAGCCAGATCTCCGCGACGTACGGCGTCGGGTCGTCCGGGTTCAGCGCCGCCGCCCGCGCGACCTCCTCGCGGGCCTCGAGCAGCGTGCGGCGGAACCCGTCGAACTGCTCACGCGTGGTGTACTGCGCCCGCTGTCCGCCTCGCACCCGCCAGGCCAGGATCACCGCGCTGCGGGCCCGGACCACCGCCGCGTCGGGGTCCTCGGGGCGCTCGGCCTCCCAGGCCAGCAGCCAGGTGTCGTCGTCGGCCGCCTTGTCGGCCAGCCGGAACGTGAGCAGGGACCGGCGCTCCCAGTCCCGGCCGACGGCCGCCATCAGGTCGGCGGCGGGGCGCCAGTCACCGCCCCGGACCGCGGCGAGGGCGGCCGTCGTCTCCGGGGCCGGCGGGCCGGCCGAGTCGGTGTTCTGCCGCTCGGCGGGCAGCAGGTCGAGCGCGGCCGAGGCGGCGGCCTTCTCGGCGGCGGTCGCGGCGGCCTCCTCCGCCTCGATGGCGGCCTCCGCGTTGCCGGAGAAGAACTCCTTCAGGAACACCTTGGCCATCCAGGCCGCGAAGAGCACGAAGGGGAGCGCGAGGGCGGCCAGTATCCAGAGCAGGACGGTCATGTGCGGGCGGGGTCCGTTCGGGTCGGGGGGTGTTCGGGCGGCTCAGGCGG
>NZ_WWKH01000367.1:0-2925 GCF_009865595.1 Streptomyces sp. SID1328
GCCGCCACGGCGGCGGCGTCCAGCAGGGCAGCCGGTGCCTCCCGGCCGCCGGGGTCGACCGGGAGGGCGCGGCGGTCGGTGCCCAGGAGGGCGGTGGTGAGGAGGTCGTCCCAGGTGGGCGCCGTGGTCATGGGGTTCCCTTCCGGGCGGGTCGTGGACGCGGGCGGGGTGTTCAGCACAGGCTCACCGGCGCGGCCGTCCCTTCCGCCCACGCCGTCAGGGGCGTGAAGCCTCGGTGGCCGCACTCGCCGAAGACCGTGAGCGGAGCGCCTCCGGCCAGCGCGACCAGCCGCCACAGCCCCGGACGGGCCAGGAACGACGGGGTGAGCGGCAGGGCGGTGTCCGACGCGGCGTCGGCCAGGTGCCAGGAGCCGGAGGTGTCCTCCGGCACGGGTATGACCGCGTCCAGGGTGACCGGGACGGAGTCCAGCCAGGGGTCCTCGCGGAGGGCCTCGCCGTAGGAGGTGAGGGCCCGGGCGGCCGTGGTGCCGGGCGGGCGGGAGGCGGCGGGTGCCGCCGGGGCGTGCCGTTCGCCCAGGGTGGCCCGGATCTGGCCCGCACCGGGGTAGTCGGACAGGTCCGCGTCCAGCGACAGCCCGACCGGCAGCGAGAGTTCGGGCGCCCGGCCCGCCGCGCCGAAGGAGAGGAGCAGGCGGGTGCGGCCCGAGTCCGCGCCGTGCAGCCAGATGCGGCGGGTCGTCAGCTTGGCGTCGGCCGTGTCGTACTGCGCCAGCACCTGCCAGTGGTCGCGCACCGGTGGCCCGTCCGCCGAGGTGGGCAGGCCGAGGCGGGTGCGGACGGTGGCCGCGAGGGCGTCCGGGAGGCGGTCGCGGTGCAGCCAGCCCTGGTCGAGCAGATGGAGCAGGGCGCACTCCTCCAGCAGCCGGGCCGGCCAGCCCGTACCGGATGCCGGTATGGCCCCCAACTCCCGGACGCGTGAGGCGAGTCCCGGAGCCTGGGCGTCGACCATGCGGGCCGCCGTCTCCTCCCACAGCCCGTACCCCGCGCGCTCGGCCGAGGCCAGGCCGTCGCGGAGCAGGTCGGCGAGGCGGCGCTCCAGCTCGGTCGCGCCCGCGGTGACCCGCTGGTCCCGGCGCTCAGCGCGCTTCCGCGCGGCCTCGGGATCGGCCGCCGAACCCGCAGCGGGCTGCGTCTTCTTGCTCTCCGCCCGCCCGCGCCGGCCCGCGAGCCACTGCTCGGCCCAGTCCGGCGCCGCCTCCGACTCGGGCACCGCGCCCTCGTCCCCGGCCCAGAGCAGCAGCAGCCCCAGCGCGTGTTTGCACGGGAACTTACGGCTCGGACAACTGCACTTGTACGCGGGCCCGGCGGGGTCCGACAGGTCCACCACCGTCTGGTAGGGCTTGCTGCCGCTGCCTTTGCACAGTCCCCACACCGCCCCCTCCCGGCCGCTGCCCGCACCGGACCACGGCCCCGCCACACCCAGTTTGCTTCCCGCTTTGCGCGACGACACGTCAGGCGCCAGGTCCAGCACCTGCTCCGCGGTCCGGCGCACCCCCTGCTGAGTCATGCCAACGACGTTAGAACGCCCCACTGACAATCGGTCATGTGCGCGCGTTCACGCAGGTCAGAGCGATTGTCAGTGGGGTGCTGCATGGTGGATGCCAGTTGACCCACGGCCGAGCTGGAGGGGGCCTCAGCCATGACTGTGTCCATGGAACCCACGAGCGTCGAACCGATCCCGAGCCAGGCGCCGCAGGCGTTGCGACCGCACGCCGAAGACGCCTTCGCCGCCGAACTCACCGCGCTCGCCGCGCAGGACGACCGGCCGCGCCCGGAGCGCTGGAAGCTGTCGCCGTGGGCGGTCGCCACGTATCTGCTCGGCGGCACGCTGGCCGACGGCACCGTGATCACACCGAAGTACGTGGGTCCGCGCCGGATCGTCGAGGTCGCCGTCACCACACTGGCCACCGACCGCGCCCTGCTCCTGCTCGGCGTGCCCGGCACGGCCAAGACCTGGGTGTCCGAGCACCTCGCGGCCGCCGTCAGCGGCGACTCCACCCTGCTGGTGCAGGGCACCGCCGGCACCCCGGAGGAGGCGATCCGGTACGGCTGGAACTACGCCCGCCTGCTCGCCCACGGCCCGAGCCGGGACGCCCTGGTGCCCAGCCCCGTCATGCGGGCCATGGCCGAGGGGATGACGGCACGGGTCGAGGAACTGACCCGGATACCGGCCGACGTGCAGGACACGCTGATCACGATCCTGTCCGAGAAGACCCTGCCGGTCCCGGAGCTGGGCGAGGAGGTGCAGGCCGTGCGCGGCTTCAACCTCATCGCCACCGCCAACGACCGCGACCGGGGCGTCAACGACCTCTCCAGTGCTCTGCGCCGCCGCTTCAACACCGTAGTGCTGCCGCTGCCGGAGAGCGCCGATGCCGAGGTCGACATCGTCAGCCGCCGGGTCGACCAGATGGGCCGCTCGCTCGACCTGCCCCAGGCGCCCGAGGGGCTGGACGAGATCCGCCGTGTCGTCACCGTCTTCCGCGAGCTGCGTGACGGGGTGACCACCGACGGCCGTACCAGGCTGAAGTCGCCGAGCGGCACTCTGTCCACGGCGGAGGCGATCTCCGTCGTCACCAACGGCCTCGCTCTGGCGGCCCACTTCGGCGACGGCGTGCTGCGTGCCGGGGACGTGGCCGCGGGCATCCTCGGTGCCGTGGTGCGCGACCCGGCCGCCGACCGGGTCGTCTGGCAGGAGTACCTGGAGACGGTCGTGCGCGAGCGCGACGGGTGGACGGACTTCTACCGGGCCTGCCGGGAGGTGAGCGCGTGAGCGAGGCCCCGCCCCCGGCCGGGGCGTTCGAGGCGGGCCCGCTGCTGCTGGGCGTCCGGCACCACGGGCCGGGCTCCGCGCGGGCGGTGCGGGCCGCGCTGGAGGCCGCCGGGCCCGCCGTGGTCCTCATCGAG
>NZ_WWKH01000368.1:0-2104 GCF_009865595.1 Streptomyces sp. SID1328
GAGACGGGTGGGCGGGTGGGCAAAAGGAGGTCTGGGAGCGGAGCCCCCAGGGACGGCGCGTCGGCCGACAGGTACAGGACCCGTCGGCCGACGCACAGCGCAGCGTTACGCTCGCGGCTTCTCGCGCATCTCGTACGTCGCGATGACGTCGTCGACCTTGATGTCGTTGAAGTTTCCGAGGTTGATACCACCCTCGAAGCCTTCGCGGATCTCGGTGACGTCGTCCTTGAAGCGACGCAGACCGGAGATGTTGAGGTTCTCCGCGATGACCTTGCCGTCGCGGAGGAGGCGCGCCTTGGTGTTGCGCTTGACCTCGCCCGACCGGACCAGGACACCGGCGATGTTGCCCAGCTTGGACGACTTGAAGACCTCGCGGATCTCCGCCGTGCCGAGCTCGACCTCCTCGTACTCCGGCTTGAGCATGCCCTTGAGGGCCGCCTCGATCTCCTCGATGGCCTGGTAGATCACCGAGTAGTACCGAACGTCGACACCCTCGCGCTCCGCCATCTGCGCCGCGCGGCCCGCGGCGCGGACGTTGAAGCCGATGACGATGGCGTCGGAGCCGGTCGCCAGGTTGATGTCGGACTCGGTGACCGCACCCACACCGCGGTGCAGGATGCGGATGTCGACCTCTTCGCCGACGTCGAGCTGGAGCAGCGAGGACTCGAGAGCCTCCACCGAACCGGACGCGTCGCCCTTGATGATGAGGTTGAGTTCCTGCACCAGACCGGCCTTGAGGGCCTCGTCCAGGTTCTCCAGGGAGAACCGGACACCGCGCCGGGCGAAGTTGGCGTTGCGCTCGCGCGCCGCCCGCTTCTCCGCGATCTGACGGGCCGTACGGTCCTCGTCGACGACCAGGAAGTTGTCGCCGGCGCCCGGGACGTTGGTGAGACCGAGGACGAGGACCGGGGTCGAGGGACCCGCCTCTTCCACGTTCTCGCCCTTGTCGTCGAGCATCGCGCGGACACGGCCGTACGCGTCGCCGACCACCATGGTGTCGCCGACCCGCAGGGTGCCTCGCTGGACCAGGACGGTCGCGACGGCACCACGGCCGCGGTCGAGGTGGGACTCGATCGCGATGCCCTGCGCGTCCTGGTCCGGGTTGGCCCGCAGGTCGAGCGAGGCGTCCGCGGTCAGGACCACGGCCTCGAGCAGGCTCTCGATGTTGAGGCCCTGCTTGGCGGAGATGTCGACGAACATGGTGTCGCCGCCGTACTCCTCGGCCACCAGACCGTACTCGGTGAGCTGACCGCGCACCTTGGTCGGGTCGGCACCCTCGACGTCGATCTTGTTGACCGCGACCACGATCGGCACGTCGGCCGCCTTGGCGTGGTTCAGCGCCTCGACCGTCTGCGGCATGACGCCGTCGTTGGCCGCGACCACCAGGATGGCGATGTCGGTCGACTTCGCACCACGGGCACGCATGGCGGTGAACGCCTCGTGACCCGGGGTGTCGATGAAGGTGATCTTGCGCTCTTCGTCGTTGACCTCGGTCGTGACCTGGTACGCACCGATGTGCTGCGTGATACCGCCGGCCTCGCCCGCGACGACGTTCGTCTTGCGGATGGTGTCCAGCAGTCGGGTCTTACCGTGGTCGACGTGACCCATGACGGTCACGACCGGCGGACGCGCGACGAGGAACTCCTCGCCACCCTCGTCCTCGCCGAACTCGATGTCGAAGGACTCGAGCAGCTCGCGGTCCTCCTCCTCCGGGCTGACGATCTCGATGACGTAGTTCATCTCGCCGGCCAGGAGCTGCAGCGTCTCGTCGGAGACGGACTGCGTGGCAGTGACCATCTCGCCGAGGTTCATCATCACGGCGACGAGCGACGCCGGGTTGGCGTTGATCTTCTCCGCGAAGTCGGTGAGGGACGCACCGCGCGACAGGCGGACGGTCTGCCCGTTGCCGCGAGGCAGCATCACGCCGCCGACCGACGGGGCCTGCATGGCCTCGTACTCCTGGCGCCTCTGACGCTTCGACTTGCGACCGCGACGCGCGGGACCGCCGGGACGGCCGAAGGCGCCCTGCGTGCCACCACGGCCACCCGGACCACCGGGACGACCGCCGAAGCCGGGACGGCCACCGCCGCCACCGCCGGGACGG
>NZ_WWKH01000369.1:0-1449 GCF_009865595.1 Streptomyces sp. SID1328
GCGCAACACCTTCACCCAGTACTACGGCTCCCGCGAGCTGGACGCCTCGCTGCTGCTGATCCCGCGCGTGGGCTTCCTGCCCCCGGAGGACCCGCGGGTGATCGGCACGGTCGACGCGATCGCCGCCGACCTGGGCGAGAGGGGCTTCGTGCGCCGCTACGACACCGAGGACCCCGAGGGCCCGGTGGTCGACGGGCTGCCCGGGGGCGAGGGCGCCTTCCTCGCCTGCTCCTTCTGGCTGGCCGACGCCCTGCACCTGACCGGCCGCACGGACGAGGCCCGCGCGCTGTTCGAGCGGCTGGCCGGGCTGGCCAACGACGTGGGGCTGCTGGCCGAGGAGTACGACGAGGAGGCCGGCTGCCAGCTCGGCAACTTCCCGCAGGCGTTCAGCCACATCGCGCTGGTGAACACCGCCTTCACACTCTTCGGCACCGAGGAGGCAGGATAGGAGCATGGATCTTGGACTGAAGGACCGGGTGTACATCGTCACCGGCGCCTCGCGGGGCCTGGGCAACGCGGCCGCGCGGCAGTTGGTCGCGGACGGGGCGAAGGTGGTCGTCACCGGCCGGGACGAGCAGCGGGTGGCGGACGCCGCCGCCGAGCTGGGCCCGGACGCGGTGGGCGTGGCCGTCGGCAATGCCGAGCCGGACGCCCCCGAGCGGCTGATCGGGCTGGCCCGCGAGCGCTTCGGCCGTTTCGACGGCATCCTCATCAGCGTCGGCGGCCCGCCGCCCGGCTTCGTCGCGGACAACAGCGACGAGCAGTGGCGGGACGCGTTCGAGTCGGTGTTCCTCGGCGCGGTGCGCCTGGCCCGCGCCGCGGCGGCGGAGCTGGGGCCGGACGGGGTGATCGGGTTCGTGCTGTCGGGCTCGGTGCACGAACCGATCCCGGGGCTGACCATCTCCAACGCCCTGCGGCCGGGCCTCGCCGGGTTCGCCAAGTCCCTCTCCGACGAGCTGGGCCCGCGCGGCATCCGGGTCGTCGGCCTGCTCCCGGCACGTATCGACACCGACCGGGTGCGTGAGCTGGACGCCCTCTCCGCCGACCCGGTGGCCACCAGGGCGGCCAACGAGTCCCGCATCCCGCTGCGCCGGTACGGGACGCCGGAGGAGTTCGGCCGGGTGGCCGCGTTCCTGCTGTCACCGGCGGCGTCCTATCTGACGGGCGTCATGCTGCCGGTCGACGGGGGCATGCGGCACGGGTTCTGAGTCCTTCCGGGACGGACCGTCAGCTCACCCGGTCCGCCTTGTGCCTGACCCTCTTGAGCCGCACCTCGGTGGGCAGCGACTCCAGCCCCGTCGAGTCGCGGGCGGCGGTCAGCGGGCGGGCGCTGAAGTCGGCCAGGGTGGCGGCCGGGGACGCGTCGGGTTCCAGCCGGAGCCCGGCGCGCAGCCTGGGGGACGTACGGCCGCCGGCCAGATGGGTGTCGGCCCCGGCCACGCCCGGCCG
>NZ_WWKH01000370.1:0-1396 GCF_009865595.1 Streptomyces sp. SID1328
GACGCTGCGCCCCGTCGCCGCAGCCCGCAGCACGCCGGGCGGACCGCCGTCGTCGGCACCGCCCGGATGCCGCGCGCCTATGGGCGCGCGCGGGTGCCCGAACGAACGGGGCGCCCGCGGATCGGGTCGGCCGGGCAGTCGCACCATGTGCCCATGTCTACACTGCCGCGCTCCGTCAGGCGAGGCCGTACCCCGAGGTGAAGGGCCTTTCCGCGCCGATCCGCGCTCACCTGCGCCGCCCTCCTGCTCACCCGGCTGGTGGAAACCCGTACGGGATCACCCGAACCGCCTCGGGACACCCAAGGCTCAGAAGTCGCCGGGCTTCTCCGGCAGCGGGCGTGTCGCGGCGCGCATGCTGCGCAGGGCGAGCAGGAGGACGCCGATGTCGTCGAGGTAGACGGGGTCGGGGAGCAGATCCGTCGGCAGTACCAGATAGAGGACCGCACCCCAGAACACCCAGCGCGGCCCGGTCGGCAGCCCCGCGTCCCGCAGCGAGCGCCGCGCCCTGACCAGCCGCACCAGCAGGACGATGGCGAACACCAGCACCACCGCCGCCGCGAGGGCCGCGACCACCAGCACGATCGTGGAGTTGTCCATGCGTCCTGTCCCCTCCCGACGCGCGGCCCGCCCGCGCCCTCTTCCTTCTGCCCGCTGTGGCGCGCGGCAGCCGTCGGGTCACACCCGGTCGCTGCCCTCGGCCTCGCGCTCCGGGCCGGTTCCAGCGGCGCTGTCAGGGTTTTCGGGCCGTTGCCCCCGCGCCGGGAGCCGCAGCCGCTCGAACGTCCGGGTGAGCTGCTGCAACGGCGACTGGTTGCGGGCCGAGGGCCGCTGCTGAGGCAGCCCGGGCAGCGGGGTGTCGCGGTACGCGGCCAGCGCCTCGTGGGCCTGCTCGGCGGCCTCGCGGTACAGATCCCGCGACTTCGTCATCGCCTCCAGCGCCTCCCGGTACCGCTCGACCCGGCGCCGCTCCCGCTCCAGCTCCTCCTGCACGGTCATCAGCGCCCAGTTGTCCCGCAGACCGGCCAGCGCCTCACCGAGTCCGCGCGGCCTCGGGCGCGACAGCGCGACGAAGTCCCGCAGGGCCGTGACCAGCTCGGCCGGCTCGGAGCCGTCCAGGAAGACGCTGCGCACGGCGTACGCCTGCCGGTCGTACCCCGCGGGCGCCGGGTCCGGGGGCAGCAGTACGGCACCGCCGCGCGGCACCTCCACCCCGAGGTCCTTCAGCGCCCAGTTGACCGCCCGGAACTGCTGGGGGGTGGCCCGGTGCTCGATCACCCGGTGCCGCAGCCCCGGCGGCAGCAGCCGGGCCAGCGGCAGCCTGCCGCGCTCGTCCGGCGTCATCGCCTCGTGTACGACCAGATTGACGCACCACGCCTCACGGGCGGCGTCCCGCAGT
>NZ_WWKH01000004.1:0-6979 GCF_009865595.1 Streptomyces sp. SID1328
CCGCCGGCGGCCGGCTGCGGCTCCCCGTCCTCCCCGGCCTCGGGCTGCGCGCCGGAGTCCCCGCCCTGCGGCCCCTCCTCCGGCGACGGCTGCCCACCGCCGCCGGGACCGTCCGGATCGGGGTCGTCGTCGTCCCCGGCCGACTCCTCCAGCGTCCGGTCGAGCTTGTCCTCGTCCAGACCCGGCGCGTCGAAGGGGTTGCGCCGCCGCCGGTGCGGCAGCGCCAGCAGCGCGGCCTGCCGCACGTCCTCGGCCAGCACGTCGCTCCGCCCGTCCCACGCGGCCAGCGCGGTCGCGGTACGCGCCATCACGATGTCGGCCCGCATGCCGTCCACCTCGAAGGCCGCGCAGGTCGCCGCGATCTGCTTCAGCGCACCGTCGCCCAGCCGCACCTTGGGCAGCAACTCCCGTGCCGCGACGACGCGTTGCCGTACGGCACTCTCCTCGTCCGCCCAGCGCGCGGCGAAGGCGGCCGGATCGTCGTCGTACGCCAGCCTGCGCCGCACGACCTCCACCCGCTGATCCGGCTCCCGCGAGGCCGCGACCTCCACGGTCAGCCCGAACCGGTCGAGCAACTGCGGCCGCAGCTCCCCCTCTTCGGGGTTCATCGTCCCGACGAGCAGGAACCGCGCGGCATGCCGTACGGAGACACCCTCGCGCTCGACGTACGAGGCCCCCATCGCGGCCGCGTCCAGCAGCACGTCCACCAAGTGGTCGTGCAGCAGGTTGACTTCGTCGACATAGAGGATGCCCCGGTTGGCCGCGGCCAGCAGTCCCGGCTCGAACGCCTTGACCCCCTCCGCGAGCGCCCGCTCGATGTCCAGCGCCCCGACCAGCCGGTCCTCCGACGCCCCCACCGGCAACTCGACCATCCGCGCGTCCCGCGCCACGGCCGCAGCCCCGGTGTGCGGCCCGTCCGGGCAGGTCGGGTCGGGAGAAGCCGGATCACAGGAGAACCGGCACCCGGCGACCACCTCGACCTCGGGCAGCAGCGCCGCCAGCGCGCGTACGGCGGTGCTCTTGGCGGTGCCCTTCTCGCCCCGCACGAGCACCCCGCCGATGTTCGGCGCGACGGCGTTGAGCAGCAGGGCCAGTTGCAGATCCTGCTGCCCGACCACCGCGGTGAACGGGAATCGCGTGCTCACTCGTCTCCCTCCAGCTCTCCCTCGAGTTCCAGATACGTCGCCCGGAGCCGGTCCAGGGTGTCCTGGTCCGGCTCCGCCCACAGCCCGCGGTCCGCCGCCTCCAGCAGGCGCTCGGTGATGCCGCGCAGGGCCCACGGGTTGGACTTCCTCATGAAGTCCTGGTTCTCCGGGTCGAAGACGTACTCGGCCGACAACTTCTCGTACATCCAGTCGTCCACCACGCCCGCCGTGGCGTCGTACCCGAAGAGGTAGTCCACGGTCGCCGCCATCTCGAAGGCGCCCTTGTAGCCGTGCCTGCGCATCGCGGCCATCCAGCGCGGGTTGACCACGCGGGCGCGGAAGACGCGGTGGGTCTCCTCGCCGAGGGTCCGGGTCCTGACCTGGTCGGGGACGGCCGAGTCGCCCACGTACGCCTCGGGGCTGGTGCCGGTCAGGTGGCGGACCATGGCGACCATGCCGCCGTGGTACTGGAAGTAGTCGTCCGCGTCGACGAGGTCGTGCTCGCGGGTGTCGACGTTCTTCGCCGCCACCGCGATCCGCCGGAACGCCGTCTCCATGTCCCCACGCGCCGCCCGCCCGTCCAGCCCGCGGCCGTAGGCGTAGCCGCCCCAGACCGCGTACACCTCGGCGAGATCCGCGTCGGAGCGCCAGTTGCGGGCGTCGATCAGGGGCAGCAGGCCCGCGCCGTACGCACCCGGCTTGGAGCCGAAGACGCGGGCGGTGGCGCGGCGGCGGTCACCGTGCCCGGCGGTGTCCTCCTCCACATGGGCCCGGACGTAGTTGGACTCGCCGGGCTCCTCCAGCTCGGCCACCGCGCGCACCGCGTCGTCGATCAGCCCGACCACGTGCGGGAACGCGTCCCGGAAGAAGCCGGAGATGCGGACGGTGACGTCGATGCGCGGGCGGCCCAGCTCGGCGAGCGGCACGATCTCGAAGCCGGTGACCCGGCGCGAGGCGTCGTCCCACACCGGGCGGCAGCCCAGCAGTGCGAGGATCTCCGCGATGTCGTCGCCCTGGGTCCGCATGGCGGAGGTGCCCCACACGGTGAGCCCCACCGACTTGGGGTACTCCCCGGTGTCGGCCAGATACCGCTGCACCAGCGAGTCCGCGAGCGACTGCCCGACCTCCCAGCTGAGCCGGGACGGAATCGCCTTGGGGTCGACGGAGTAGAAGTTGCGCCCGGTCGGCAGCACGTTGACCAGACCCCGCGTGGGCGACCCGGAGGGCCCGGCCGGGACGTAACCACCGTCCAGCGCGCGGAGGATGTGCCCGATCTCGTCGGTGGTCCGGGCGAGCCGGGGCACGACCTCCGTACAGGCGAACTCCAGCACGGCCGTGGCGTCGGCCGGCTCGAAGCCCAGCACCTCGTCCAGCACCGCCGGTACGGCCGCCCGGTCCCAGTCCCGCGCCTCCATGCCCTCGGCGATGCCCCGGCACAGCTTCTCCAGCAGGTCGACCGCGTCGGCCCCGGTGCGCGCAGGCCCCTCGGCCAGGCCGGTCAGCTCCGCCGGCACCTTCACCGGCGCGCCCGGCTCGGCCAGCAGCTCCTTCTCCACCAGCCCGAAGTGCTGCGCCAGCGCGGCCCGCAGTCCCGGCAGGGCATCGGCGCGGCCGCCCCACACCTGGGAGGCGCGCAGCACGGCGAGGACGAGGTTGACGCGGGGCTCGCCCTCGGGGCCGTCGCCCAGGATGTGCAGTCCGTCGCGGATCTGCACGTCCTTGATCTCGCAGAGGTAGCCGTCGATGTGCATGACGAACGAGTCGAAGTCGTCGTCCTCCGGCTGCTCGTCCACGTGCAGGTCGTGGTGCAGCTCGGCGGCCTTGACCAGCGTCCAGATCTGGGCGCGCACGGCCGGCGCCTTGGCCGGGTCCAGGTCGGAGACGAGCGCGTACTCGTCCAGCAGTTGTTCCAGCTTGGCGAGGTCGCCGTAGGTGTCGGCGCGGGCCATCGGCGGCACCAGGTGGTCGACCACCGTGGCGTGCCCGCGCCGCTTGGCCTGGGTGCCCTCGCCGGGGTCGTTGACGATGAACGGGTAGATCAGCGGGAGTTCACCGAGCACCGCGTCCGGGGCGCAGCCGCGCGACAGGCCGAGGCCCTTGCCCGGCAGCCACTCCATGGTGCCGTGCTTGCCCATGTGCACGACCGCGTCGGCGCCGAAACTGTTCTCCAGCCACCGGTAGGCGGCCAGGTAGTGGTGCGAGGGCGGCATGTCGGGGTCGTGGTAGATGGCGATGGGGTTCTCGCCGAAGCCGCGCGGCGGCTGGATCATCACGACGACGTTCCCGAACCGCAGGGAGGCGAGCACGATGTCGTCGCCGTCCACGTACAGGCTGCCCGGCGGCTCGCCCCACGCCTCCAGCATGGCGTCGCGCAGCTCGGGGTCGAGGGTGTCGAACCAGGCCCGGTAGTCCGCGAGCGGCACCCGTGCGGGCGCGGCGGCGAGCTGCTCCTCGGTGAGCCACTCCACGTCGTGACCCCCGGCCGCGATCAGCCGGTGGATCAGCTCGTCGCCCTCGGCGGGGTGTTCGCTCACCCCGTACCCGGCGTCGCGCAGCGCGTCCAGCACCCGGACCGCCGAGGCGGGGGTGTCCAGGCCGACGGCGTTGCCGACGCGGGAGTGCTTGGTGGGGTAGGCGGTGAAGACCAGCGCGATCCGCTTCTCGGCGTTCGGCTTGTGCCGAAGTGCCGCGTGGCGTACGGCGATTCCGGCGACACGGGCCGCCCGCTCGGGGTCGGCGACATAGACCGGGACCTCGTCGGGTCCGGGCTCCTTGAAGGAGAAGGGCACGGTGATCAGGCGGCCGTCGAACTCCGGGATGGCGACCTGCATCGCGGCGTCCATGGGGGAGAGGGCCGCGTCCGAGGCGTCCCAGGCGGCCCGCGTGGAGGTGAGGCAGAGTCCCTGCAGCACCGGTACGTCGAGGTCCGCGAGGGCGCCGATGTCCCACGCCTCCTCGTCACCGCCCGCCGAGGCGGCCGAGGCGTGCGCCCCTCCGGCCGCGAGCACGGTGGCGACCAGGGCGTCGGCCCGGCCCAGCAGTTCGTACAGCCCGGCGTCCGCGTCGCGCAGCGAACCGCAGTACACCGGCAGGGCGTTGGCGCCGCGTTCCTCGATGGCCGCGCACAGGGTGTCCACGAAGGCGGTGTTGCCGCTGAGTTCGTGCGCCCGGTAGAAGAGCACGCCCACGGTCGGCCGGCCGGGCCGTTGTTCGTAGGCGCCGTGCAGCCCGAACTCCGGCATCCGGTGCGGCTCCTCGAAGCCCTCGCCGGTCAGCAGGACGGTGTCGGAGAGGAACCGGGACAGCTCCAGCAGGTTCGCCGGGCCGCCCTCGACGAGATAGCGCAGCGCCTCCGCGACGACCCCGGCCGGGGCGGTGGACTCGGCCATCAGCTCGGCGTCCGGCACGCTCTCGCCGCCCAGCAGCACCGTTGGCACCCCCGACGCCTTCAGCGCGGCGAGCCCGTCCTCCCATGCCCGCTTGCCGCCCAGCAGCCGGACGACCGCGAGGTCCGCGCCGTCGAGCAGGGCGGGAAGGCCGTCGGCCGCGTCGACGCGGGACGGGTTGCCGATGCGGTAGTCGGCGCCGCTGGCACGGGCGGCCAGCAGGTCCGTGTCGGCGGTGGACAGCAGCAACACTGTGCTCATGCGGGCGCTCCCGGTGGAATGAAGGGCAGTCCTGCGGGCGCGCCCGACTCGATGAGCCGCCGGAGCGCGTCCGTGTCCGCGTGGTGTTCGATCAGGTCGCCGAGCAGGTCGAGCTGCTCCTCGCGCAGCGCGGCGAAAGACGTGTCGGGGGCCGGGACGAAGCGGCGCCCGGAGGCGGTGGCGACCTCGCGCAGGAAGGCGCGCCGGAAGCCGTCGGACTCCAGCGAGCCGTGCCAGTGGGTGCCCCAGACCTGGCCGGTGCGGCAGCCGTCCAGGAAGGGTGTCCCGCCCAGCACCTCGGCGACCCCGTGGTGGATCTCGTACCCCTCGACGGGCTCGCCGAGGGCCTCTCCGACGGGCCGGGCCAGGGTCTTCTCGGGGTGGAACCGCACCCGCACCGGGAGCAGTCCGAGTCCCGGCACGCTTCCGGCGCGGGACTCGACGTCGTCCTCGATGTGCTCGCCGAGCACCTGGAAGCCGCCGCAGATCCCGAGCACCGGGCGCCCCTCGGCCGCCCGGCGCGCGAGCGCCTCCGCGAGACCCCGCTCGCGCAGCCACTGAAGCGCCCGTACGGTGCCGCGCGTGCCCGGCACCACCACGAGGTCGGCGTCGGCCAGTTCCTCGGGCCGGTCCACGAAGCGGACCACCACGCCGGGTTCGGCGGCGAGGGCGTCCACGTCGGTGAAGTTGGACATCAGCGGGACGGCGCACACGGCGACCCGCAGCACGTCCTCCCCGTGCGGGGGAGCGACGGCCGACTCCCGAACGGTCCCGCGCAGGGAGACCCTCCCCCAAGCTCTCGACTCCGCTCGAGCAGGGGGTACCCCCATGCCGTCCTCCTCGTCGATGCCGAGCCCGTGCCGGAAGGGCAGCACCCCGTAGGTGTGCCGTCCGGTGAGGCCGCGCAGCATGTCCAGGCCCGGCTCCAGCAGCGTCACGTCGCCCCGGAACTTGTTCACCAGGAAGCCGGCGACCAGCGCCTGGTCCTCGGGGGACAGCAGGGCGACGGTGCCGAAGAAGGAGGCGAAGACCCCGCCCCGGTCGATGTCTCCGACGACGAGGACGGGCAGCCCCGCGCCCCGCGCGACACCCATGTTGACGATGTCGGTACGCCGCAGGTTGATCTCGGCCGGCGAGCCCGCGCCCTCACAGATCACCGCGTCATACGTGCCCCGCAACTCCTCCAGGCACTCCAATACCGTGCCCAGCAAGGCCTGTTGACGCCCACCGTGATAACCGCGCGCGCTCAGCTCGCCCACCGGCTTCCCCAGCAGCACCACCTGGCTGCTGCGCTCGCCGCCGGGCTTGAGCAGCACGGGGTTCATCAGCGCGGTCGGCTCGACCCGGCACGCCTGTGCCTGCATGGCCTGCGCCCGCCCGATCTCCGCGCCCTCACGGGTCACGAAGGAGTTGAGGGACATGTTCTGCCCCTTGAACGGCGCCACCTTGACGCCCTGCCGGACCAGCCACCGGCAGATCCCGGCCGTCACCACGCTCTTGCCCGCGTCGGACGTCGTCCCCGCGACCAGCAGACCACCGCTCACCTGCCCCGCCCCCTTCCGATGAGGCGCCCGGCGACGGTGACGCCGAGCGCGAGCAGACCGACCCGGCGGGAGAGCCGTACGGCCCGCCCGATGTCGGCGACCTCGACCGGCCGCCCGGTGCCGTTGAGCACGGGCCGGTGCTCGACCCGGCCGCCGTAGGAGAGGGTGCCGCCCAGCCGGACGCCGAGGGCGCCGGCGAATGAGGCTTCCACCGGGCCCGCGTTGGGGCTCGGATGCCGGTGCGCGTCCGCCCGCCAGGCCCGTACCGCCCCGCGCGGGTCGTCCCCGGCGAGCGCGGCGAGTACGGCGGTGAGCCGGGCGCCGGGCCAGCCGGCCACGTCGTCCAGCCGGGCGGAGGCCCAGCCGAAGCGGCGCAGCCGGGGCGACTTGTGCCCGACCATCGCGTCCAGCGTGTTCACGGCCCGGAAGCCCAGCAGCCCCGGCACCCCGGCCACCGCGCCCCACACCAGGGCACCCACCACGGCGTCGGAGGTGTTCTCCGCGACCGACTCCACGACGGCGCGCGCGATCGCGGCGGCGTCCAGCGCCTCGGGGTCCCGCCCGCACAGGTGCGGCAGCCGGGCGCGCGCGGCCGCGAGGTCGCCGCGCTCCAGGGCGCGGCCGACGGCAGACGCCTCGCGGG
>NZ_WWKH01000036.1:0-4533 GCF_009865595.1 Streptomyces sp. SID1328
GGCCACGAACACGATCGCTGCCAAACACTCGCGGTCCCCGGCCCGCCGTCGACCACCACCCTGTGGCCGTATGACCACCGTCTCCGGCACCACCCGCCGGAACAACTCCCACAACTCATCCGGCACCAGGCGCTCAGCAAGGCTCGTCATACCAACACAACGACCCCAGCCGCCAAAGGAAACGATGCCTAAGACCGCTGAGGGCGTGATGCTCGGGGTCCTAGTGCGCGGTGCCGTCGGTGTAGCCCGCGTCGGTCAGGCCTTGCTGTACAAGGGCGGGGCGGTTGCTGATGAAGCCATCGGCGCCACCGCGGGCGAACTCGACCGCGCTCTCGGGGTCGTCCACCGTCCAAACGAAAACCTTCAGCCGCTGCCCGTGCGGGCCCTTCAGGGCATGGGCCGCCTTGAAGTACCGAGGGCTCACCTTCAGGTACTTCATGTTGATCTGGTCGGCCACCTTCGCGAATCCCGCCAGGTCCTCCACCGTCGGTTCACGCGACAGCAGGGCAGTGCGCGCCTCGGGGGCATGAGCGCGTACGGTCCGCAGGGTGGCGGTGTCGAACGCCTGGATGACCAGCCGGTCGGTCATCCGGTCGCCCTCGAGCCAGCCCAGCCGGCCGAGTTCCTTCACCGTGTCCTCGGCGAGCCGCGGATAGATCTCCGGCCACTTGATCTCGAGTACCAGCTTCTGGCCGTTGCCGTCGACGCGGCGCATGTACTGCTGAAGGGTCGGTATCTTCTCCCCCGCCCACTGCCGGCCCTTCCAGCCGCCGGCGTCCAGCGTGGATATCTCCGCCCAGGTGAAGTCTCCTACCTTCCACGGCGCACGCGTCGGGAACTTCTCCTCGACATCGGTGGTGCGGTTCAAGGTCTTGTCGTGGATGACCACCAGCGTGCCGTCCTTGGTGCGCTGGACATCGTTCTCCAGCCAGTCGATTCCCTGTGCCCGCGCCGTGTCCACCGCGGCCAGAGTGTTCTCCGGGGCCGCGCGGCTGCCGGCCCTGTGAGCCACAGTCACCACGCCGTCGCGGCTCGTCGCCTCCGTCTCCGTGGACGTCACCAGCAGCACCGCGACCAGGCTCAGGCCCAGTCCTGCCACGCACAGGCAAACGCGCGCGAACATCCACTCTCCTCATGGGTCGACGGCACAGACTTGCACGGCGTGGTCGAGACGGCCGGTAGTGCCAGGAATGAGGAGAGGCTACCTACCACCGCCGAGTCACCCGCGGGCGGCCGGAACTATCGGTCACGCCGAGAGCGGCAGCGCCGTCCTACTCGGCCACAAGGTCAGGCCCGCAGATGTGGCCGCGTCGAAGGAGCGGGCTTGCCCTGGGACGGACATAACAACGCCTGGCCCAACGACGGCCCGCGGACCACGTCCCTTGCCGCCGACTAGCTGCCGCGTCGCCCTCACTCCGAAGCCGCAGCGGGGCCGGGCAATGAGGCAGGTACATCACGAATCGGTGACACCTGCACGCGACTAGCACGCTACGAGTCACAACTGCCGCTTGCGGTTGGCGGCGTTGGCACGTCCTGAGAGGAACATGACCAATCCGTACACCTCGCCGCAGCAGCCTGCACGTCATACAGGTCGTCAAGGCCGTCGAGAAGCCCACGCTCCCATGACAGGCATGCGAAAACGCCCAGCTTCACGCCATACCGCCCCAACAAACCAGAGTTGAGCATTTCTCATTTAATTAACAAAACGTACCCTCTGTGCGTTGGGTCTCGCCTGGCCAGCGAAGCGTTACCTGATCTTCACGTGACGGGCACTGAAAGACCGTGGTACTTTCATGGAATCCGAAGCTTCCTCTTGCCCGCATCAGATTCCGATGTGATATCGACATCGCCTGGATGCTGGCGAGTCAATTGCGCGTATCGGCTCTCCCGTGGAGAGCCCGACAATATCCGGGCCAGCCGTATGGGACATTGCATTAATTCCGTCGCCAAGCAGATGATCGGCCGCGACCCCCTTAGAAGCTATCGCCCGGGTGTAGGTGTTCTCGCGGAGCCGGTGAACAGCGACGCCATCCACCCAGTAGGTGAGGTAGTCGCCGAGGCTGCTGTCGCCGGTGGCGGACCGGCAAGCCACCGTACTGTCGGCCTCTCGGCGAATTTGTCGACTGCCTCACGCGGGTGACGCAGTCAATGCTGGTCAAGTGAACAACTGTCTCTTATCGTTTTAATTCTGACCTGCTGAACCACGCCGAAGGGCGGCGCGGACGGCGGCTGGATGGGAACAAATAGTGAAGATCGCATTCCTGGTTCGCGACCTCTGCCACATGGGGGGTGTGGTGAGTGCCACACAGGCTCTCGCCGGGGCGCTGGCGGAGAAGCACCAGGTGGAAATCGTGGCTCTGCGCAAGGTGCGCGACGAGTCGTACTTCCCCCTCGACCCGCGGGTGTCCGTGCGGGTGCTGAGCGATCTGCGGCCGCACTCGCCGGTCTGCGACCTGGATGATCCGCTGATCGAAAAGTTCCCGCTCATCTACCCGCTCAACGTCGACGCGAAGAAGCCCGTCGTGAGCCGGCTCGCCGAGGTGCGGCTGCTGCAGTACCTCGCCACCACGGACGCCGACGTCGTGGTCAGCTCCAGCCCCCGTAACACGATCATGCTGGCGCAGAGCCGGGGGAGCTATCTGAAGGTGGCCCAGGAGCACTCGATGCCGGCCATCTACCCGGAGGACATCAAGGAGCGGCTCTTCCCGGCCTACCTGTCCCTGGATGCCCTGACTGCGCTCACCCCCGAGGAGGTCGCCGCCCTCGGGGAGCAGGTGCCGGCGGTCCGCGACCGGCTCGCCGTCATGCCCAACTGTGTGCCTTCCGCGCCGGTCCGCTCCCGGGGCGCCAACAAGCTCGTCATTTCCGCCGGTCACCTCACCGACAACAAGAACCACGCACTCCTGGTCGAGGCCTTCGCCCAGGTCCACGCCCAGGCCCCGGACTGGACACTCCGCATCTACGGACACGGGGCCGAAAAGTCCCGGCTGCGGGCCCGCATCCACGAGTTGGGGCTCTCCCACAGCATCCTGCTGATGGGTCAGGTCGCCCCTGTCACACCCGAGTTCGGCAAGGGTTCGATCTTCGTGCTGCCCTCCCAGCGGGAGGCGTTCGGCAACGTCGTCCCGGAGGCTATGGCAGCCGGGCTGCCCGTCGTCAGCACCGACGCCGACCATGGGCCGCGCAACATCCTTACCGACGGCGAGGACGGCCTGATCGTTCCGTGTGATGACGCGGGCGCGATGGCCGAGGCGATCCTGCGGCTGGTGCGGGACGACGGGCTGCGCCGGACGATGTCCGAGAACGCTGTCCGCAACGCCGAGCGGTTCCACGAGACGGGCAGCCGAGAGCGGTTCGAGGCCATCCTGGAGCTGGCGTTCGCCCGCAAGGCGCTGCCCCGGCACGCCACCGCCCGCGTCGACACCCAGGGCAATCTGTACATCGAGGTGGGCCCGCTCCCCCTGGACGCCCACGGCGCCGACCTGGTGCTGCGCAAGGACGGCGGCAAGAACGTCGTGGAGCACCGGTTCGCACTGTCGGCCGACGGTCAGGCCCTGGTCCCCTGGGACACGGCCCTCCCGCACGGCACCTGGGACGCCTTCCTCGCCACCCCCTCCGGCGCCGAGGTGCCGCTCAGTACCGACGGCTACGGCTGCGACACCCAGGACCTGCTCGCCGTCGAGCTGCCCCGGCCGTACGGCCACGCGCTCGCGCTGCTGCTGCCGTACCGGAACGAGGACGGCCGGCTGCACGTACGCAGCGCGCTGCGCGAGGTCCACGCCGAGGTGGGCGCGGTCCGCGTGGACGAGCGCACCATCGAACTGCGGGCCGACATGTGGGGTACGACGCTGGGCCCGGGCGCGGTAGTGGAAGCCCGGCACCGGCGGAACAAGAAGCGCCAGCTGACCTTCCCCGTCGAGAAAACCGGGGAAGGCACACTCACAACGGTGATCGACTGCCGGATTCTGGCGAACGAGCAC
This sequence comes from Streptomyces sp. SID1328, assembly GCF_009865595.1. Lineage (NCBI taxonomy): Bacteria > Bacillati > Actinomycetota > Actinomycetes > Kitasatosporales > Streptomycetaceae > Streptomyces > Streptomyces sp. SID1328. Next base: position 3,981 of record NZ_WWKH01000036.1, read on the forward strand.
ACCGACGCCGAGGGCAAGGACGTCATCTGGGACTTCTTCGTCCGCCCCGGCGCCGGGGAACCCCGCGTGGCCCTGGCGAAACTGGCCACCGACGTCCTCCAGCCCATCGACGTGTTCACCTTCCCCCGACCCGTGGTGACCACCGTCGACGAGACGCCTGCCCCGACCCACACTGCCGCCGGTCCCAGCCCGCGGCCGTCCATGCTGCGCCTAGGGCTGCGCAAGTCCCAGCCCGCCGAGGCGGTGATCCCTCCCCCGCCGGCCCCCCGCAAGGACACCGAACTGCGGCCGTACTTCACGTCACTGAGTCAGTTCTCGGTGAAAACCGTCCGGCTGCAACCGTAGGGCACGGCGGCGAGGCAAGGCCCAGAAGACGCATCGACGCTGTTGGTCGATTCGGGCCCAGTCGCTTCACCCCGTCGATCTGCTGGCCGGGAGGGCAGGGACAGGAGCAGGCGGGTCGGGTAGCTGAGCACATCGAGTACACCGTGGACCTGCTGCTGGAACGCTCGCACGTCCTGGCCGAACGGGTGGCCGACGGTCGCCTCGGTGT
>NZ_WWKH01000371.1:0-1871 GCF_009865595.1 Streptomyces sp. SID1328
TCGGCGGTCAGCTCGCCGTACCGCTCCGTGCCGCCGGGCGCGCTCCAGCTCACCGACACCTGGTAGCGGGAGCGGTGCCGCAGGCGCAGCGCCTGGGCGATCCGCTCCACCTGGCCGGCCTCCTCTGGGCGGAACAGCTCCAGCACGTCACGGCCGCGGAGCTGCCCCGGTGACGTACCGCACTCGGCGGCCATCGCCGGGTTGGCCAGCACCACCTTGCCGTACACGTCGCAGACCGCGACCGGCACCGCGACCCGGTCGAAGAGCATCAGGGCCCGGTTGCGCCACACCACGGCATCCGCCAGCCCCCACTCCACGCCAGCCTCCCAAGGTGCCGAACCGTCCCCACCATCCAAGACGAAAACCCAGGTCAGCGCCAACTTGGGGGGCATCCCGGAGCCGGTGCGCAAGGGGCCGCGCCCACTTTCCACTGCACGTTCGTGTAGTGGCCCGGCCCGGGCGCGCCCCGCCGCTGGAGCACGCTGGAAGACGCCAGCCCCCCACGCGAAACGCCAGTCCCCGCCCCGCGAAAGGCAGTTGCCGCCGCCATGCCCCCCACCGCACCGCACCCCGAGCCCCCCGCACTCACCGGCGTGCCGGTCGTCGACATCTCCGCCACCGGGCCGACCCGCACCCCCATCCAGCAGGTCATGGAGCTGATGCGGACCCACGGGCCGGTGCTGGTGCGCCGCCTGCACGGCCGTGACGCCCTCTTCGTCGCCGACGCCGACCTGATCGCCGACCTCGCCGACGAGGACCGGTTCGCCAAGCACATCGGGCCCGCGCTGGAGAACGTGCGCGCCTTCGCCGCCGACGGCCTGTTCACGGCGTACAACGACGAACCGAACTGGGCCAAGGCGCACGACATCCTGATGCCCGCCTTCGCGCTCGGCTCCATGCGCGCCTACCACCCGGTGATGCTGAAGGTGGCCCGGCGGCTCATCGAGGCATGGGACCGCTCCGCCCGTGCCGGGCAGCCGGTCGACGTACCCGGCGACATGACCCGGATGACGCTCGACACCATCGGCCTCGCCGGGTTCGACTACGACTTCGGCTCCTTCGAGCGGGCCGAGCCGCACCCCTTCGTCGAGTCGATGGTGCGCTGCCTGGAGTGGAGCATGACCCGCCTGGCCCGCGTGCCCGGCGGTGACTGCACCGCGGCCGACGCCGCCTTCCGCAAGGACGCCGACTACCTCGCCGGGGTCGTGGACGAGGTCATCGCCGCCCGCACCGGCACCGACCAGAGCGGGGCCGCCGACCTGCTCGGGCTGATGCTCACCGCTCAGCACCCCGCCGACGGCACCACCCTGGACACCGCGAACATCCGCAACCAGGTCATCACCTTCCTCATCGCCGGCCACGAGACCACCTCCGGCGCGATGTCCTTCGCCCTGTACTACCTGGCGAAGCACCCCGCCGTGCTCCGGCTGGTCCAGCGCGAGGCCGACGCCCTGTGGGGTGACACCGCCGATCCCGAGCCGTCGTACGACGACATCGGCAGGCTCACCTACACCCGCCAGGTGCTCAACGAGGCGCTCCGGCTGTGGCCGACCGCCGCCGCCTTCAGCCGGGAGGCCCGCGAGGACACGCTGCTCGGCGGGCGGGTGCCGCTGCGCGCCGGGCAGGCGGTCAGCGTGCTGGTGCCGATGCTGCACCGCCAGCCCGTCTGGGGTGACAACCCCGAGCTGTTCGATCCCGACCGCTTCACCGCCGAGGCCGAGGCGGCCCGCCCGGTGCACGCCTTCAAGCCCTTCGGCACCGGTGAACGCGCCTGCATCGGACGGCAGTTCGCGCTGCACGAGGCGACCCTGCTGCTCGCCATGCTGGTCCACCGCTACCGGCTGCACGACCACGCCGACTACGCGCTGGAC
>NZ_WWKH01000372.1:0-3516 GCF_009865595.1 Streptomyces sp. SID1328
CCGGCGGGGCGGTCAGCCCGCCGCGTCCCCGGACCGGGACCGCACCCGCTCCTCCAGCCGCCGCAGGCTGCCGTCCAGCGCCTCGCCGACCGCCTGCTCGCCCGGGTCGTGCGCCTCGTCGAAGAAGGACAGGTGCACGATCACCTCGCTCGGGCCGCTGTCGATGCCGGACACCTGGAGCCAGCCGGCGTAGGCACCCTGCTCCCGGGTGCCCCACTCCAGCCGCATCTGGTCCCGCTCCGAGCGCAGCAGCGCGGGCATGTCCTGGCCGGAGCGGTCCTCGTGCACGGTCACGGCAGGGAGGTCCGCCGCCTCGACGTGCACGGCGTCGGGGATCCAGGTGTCGAGCTGGCCGACGTCGGCGGCCTGGTCGAAGACCTGCTCGGGCCGCGCGTGCATCGTGCGGGAACGTTCGTACTCGGCCATCGTGGTACTTCCCTCCGTGCGGGAGCGGTGTTCCCCCCGCGTGCCCCTTCCGCGGCGCCCGAAAAGCGCGCCGCGCCCGCCCGTCACCAGCCTCGGCGGTGCGGCAGGCCCGGGCCGCCCCGGTCTCAGCGGCGGAAGGCCGGGTATCGCGGCAGCGGAGCGGTCCGCCACGGCCGGGCGACCCGCCGCAGCAGCAGGTCCATGGTCGCGGCCAGCCCCGGGAACTCCATCAGCGTGCGCGCCGTCTCCCAGCGGTGCCACAGCAGCTGGCGGACGGTGGGCACCGAACGCCGGGTGCGGTGCATGGGCCGGTCCACCTGGTGCACCACGGCGGCGCTGACCCACGACAACGGCCCCCGGCTTCCCCTGGACCGCCGGGGCCGCGCGGGTTATCTGGCCAGATAGACCAAGGCGGTCGGCAGCCGACGGCGGCAGAAATTGTGGGTTACTGACCCCAGTTCCGCCTGGGCCGTGGACCGCGGCGTGCTGATGCCGGTGGCCGCTGGTGGCCTTCGCCGGCCCCCAGGCCCACGCTTCGGTCGGCATCCTCCGGCGCGGTCCGGTCTCGTCGTGGCGGCGGCCGCCCACGCCTGCCTGGTGTCGCAGCGGTGCGACAGGTGCGTTACCTGCCCCGCCCGCTGCTCCACGGCATGGGCAGCGGGTCCCGTCGGGCGGCTACGATGCGCGGCCATCCCAAGGAGGAGACACCGATGGAACTGCTGGACCCGGACGAGTGTGCGCAGAGGATGGCCACGGTTAACGCTGCGGTCGACGAAGCACGCTGCGAGCTCTGCGGGCAGCCTGCCTGCACCCACTGTGAGGCGCACCTGCCGGCCCCGCATGCGGCCTGCGAGGACTGCGGGCGGCAGCTCCTCCAGGTCGTCTCTCGCATTCGTCGAGATGACCGTCTAGCACCGGCATAGTCTGAGCGGTCGCGACCGATCGGAGGGGGCCAGCGGCATGAGTGACAGCGACGGGGTTTACAGACCATCGAGCAAGCGCCAAGTGGTGTGGAGCTGGGTACTGATTGTCGCTGTGGTCAGCCTCTTCTGGGGCTGTTCAGTGCTCGACAATGACAGACCGTCTGGCAGAGAAGCACCACCATGCGAGGTGCAGGTTCGCGGCGGTACCGATACCTGTTGAGCCGGACCAGGGCGAGAGCCGGTGCCGTGCCAGAGCGGAACCGCGGCGGTCTACGCTCGGGAGGATGAGCACCGCCCCCACTGCACTGCCGCCCGAGCCAGTCCCGCATCGCCCGTGGCGCGCAGCGGACGGACCGGCCCCAGTGGTGTGGACATGGCCGCGCGACGACCGCCCCGCCCTACGGGTCTGGTCGGCGGGAGACTGACGGTACGCGCCGGTGCTGGCCCGGCATGAATGGTCGGACGGAGCGGTCTGCTATCAGGTCCAGGTGGACCCTGCTGAGCGACACGACGGTGACAATCCAGCTGTACGAGTGGCCGCAGCCCGGCCTGCGGGCGGCCCGCCGAAGTGACGTAACACCGCTCGCGGGGACCGCGGCCGCGGCGGCGCAGCAGGACACGATGCCCCGCGCCCCCTGAGCGGCGGGCGCGAGCGCCGCTCAGACGTAGCAGTCGGTGATCTCGGCGGCGAACACGCCGCTGCCCACCGGGTAGCCGCTGAGGAGAACTGTGGCGGTGCGGCCGCCGACAAAGAGCTGGATCACCGTGCCGTCCGGCTCGGCACGGCGGAAGTAGATCGGGCCGGTGGTGCCGAGGGGCGGGTTGATGACCTTGAAGAGACGGGACTTCATGCTGATCCTCTCCGGACGGGGACACCCCGACGGGCCTCCCTTCACCCCCTAGTGCTGTGACCGCATAGGTTCGCCGGGTCCATGGCTCGGCACCGGTTACCGCGGGCTGGACGTCGGGCTGTGGCACGATGCCGCGATGATCACCTCACCGATCCCGCCCGTCGTCCCCGCGGGCCACCTGGCTCAGATGGAACAGCCCGTGTTGGCGCTCCCTAACGGTCTTGAGCTGCGTCCCTGGCGCGTCAGCGACGCCGACGCTTTGGTAGCCGCCGCTCAGGAACCGGCCATTCGCCAGTGGAACCGGCTCGTCGTGACGTCGCAGACGGAAGCATGCAAGCGGATTGAGCGCATGCACGAGCGTTTGCAAAACGAGCAGAGCGCGATATGGGCCATCGCCCGGCCCGACGGCGGTCAGGCCGTGGGGTTGATCGGTTGGGGTGACATCGACCTCAATGGCGGCAGCGCCGAAATCCTGTACTGGATTCTGCCCTCAGGACGCGGTCGCGGCACCATGGTCGAGGCCACGAAGCGGGTGACCCAGTGGGCGTAGCGGCGACGAGCCGCTCGACCACCTCGCGGATCTGCTGCGTTCCAGGGTTCCCAGCGTCTTCCTGATGTGCGGCGAGCCTCCGCACGATGCTGTGCTCGCCGGGCCGGTCAACGCGGATGGTGAGGGACAGGCCGGCCAGGTCGTCGATCGGTTCGTCGCGGTGGCGTCCGAAGGCGGAGGCGAGCAGGCCGATGATGCCGGAGCGGGTCGGGAAGGCTGCGGTGTCGCGTTCGTTGAAGTGGCTGTGCTCACCCCAGGACTGCAGTGGTCCGGCGAGGCGGAGCAGCAGTCCGGGCTGTGGGCGGGGGGTCATGCGGTGGCCTGGCCGGGCAGGGCGGCGTGGACGGCGGCCGTGATCACCACGCGACCGGCCGATGGCATGGTCGCCGGGTTCACCTGCCGGGGCCCCTTTTTGCGGGCCCCGGCCGCGTGCTGATGGGCCCGCACGATCGTGGAGTCCACCGAGACGGCCCAGTTGAGGTCCTCTTCCCCGTCGGCCTGTGCCACCAGAGCGGTGAACACCCGCTCCCAGGTGCCGTCGACGGCCCACATCCGCAGCCGGTTGTAGACCCCTCGCCAGTTGCCGTACTTCTCCGGCAGGTGAACCCACTGCGTGCCGGTCTGGAACTTGTAGGCGATCGCATCGATCACCTCCCGGTGATCCCGCCAGCGGCCACCCCGCTTCGGTGTCCGGTCCGGGAGTAACGGCTCGATCCGCGCCCACTGCGCATCAGTCAACGGCACACCCGGACCAACGACCCACTGA